>JBILMG010000055.1:0-3420 GCA_044375695.1 Minisyncoccia bacterium
CGCGCCAGGCGTCAACGACCGTCTCGCCAGATCCGGACGAGGACGCGGCGGCGCGCGCAGCCTCGCCCAGTCGCCCGGCGAGGACCGGATCGCGCGCCACCCGCTCGAGAGCCGCCGCGGCAGAAGCCGAACTATCGGCAACCAGGCACGACCGGCCGTCTACGAGAACTTCGCCAACCAGCCCAACGTCGGTCGTCACAACGGGCAAACCGCGCGCGGTGGCCTCCAGGAGCGACAGGCCGTAGCCCTCGAAGGCGCTCGCCTGCGCGTAGGCGTGAAAGGTTCCCGCGGCGAACGGATCGTCTTTTTTCCCCAGGAATCGCACGAAGCCAAAGCCCGCGGCGAGCGCCTCGAGACGCGGACGCTCGGGGCCTTCGCCGATAACGGTCAGCCGCGCCGGCAAGCCGCCGGCGCGCAGCGCGGCCACGGCGCCGACGAGGCGCTCGATGCGTTTCTCTGGCGCGAGACGCGAGACGGTCACGATTTCGAAATCTCCTTCCCCGCGCCAGGCGGCAGGCAGCGGCGCCGCGAGGAGCGCAGAAATTTCTGCCCGCACGGGAACGATCGAAACGCGACGGGCGCCGAGCGCGAGCGCCGCGCGCGCGACCCGCGCCGAAACCGCACGCACGGCCGCGGCGCGCGGCACCAGAAATTTGGCGAGCCAGCGGCGCAGCCGATTAGCTCGGGAAATCGCCAGAAATCCCGGAGCGCCGAAATCGGCGTGCGCCTGCAGCTCGAGCGGGGCGCCCGCCGCGCGCGCGGCGAGCCAGCCAATCAGCCCGTGCTCGAAAGGGTCCTGCGCCGTCACGAGGTCGAATGAACCGGCGCGGGCTGCGGCGCGGGCTAACCGGAGCGCGTCCCAGAGAGACCGGAGTTTCGACCGCGACGCCGTTGGCAACACCGAGAGCGCGCCAGACGAAACCGGGTCCGGCGACCCGCCGACGGCGCGCAAAATCACCGTCACCTCCCCGGCCTCAGCCGCGTAGGATTCGACGCGGGAAAAGACGCCGCTAGCCTTACCCGCGAGAGCCGGATCGGCGGAAATCATCAGGACGCGCATTACCCCTAGGCTACGGCATGCGGCGCAGCCGCGCCACCCAAAAAAGAAAACCGGCTTCAAGCCGGTGAAATTTCGCGGTAGCCGTCGGGTTCGTCCGTTGGGCCGGTGAGGCGCAGGACGGCCCCGAGAGCGCGACGCGGGAGCAAGCCGAGCGATGGGCCAGACTCCGAGCACGACCACTGGGCCTCAACGGTAATTTTTTCCTGGGGCACGCCCGGAAACTCTCCCGAGATCAGCTCGTCGAGCGCCGCGAGGCTCACGGAAGGCGCTTCGCGAGGATCTCCGATCAAAACCGAGGCTTCCAGTTGAACCTTCTCGAGGCAGTCTTCCCCGCCGCCGTCACGGGCCAACCAGCGCGGACTAACGAGGGAATATTCGCCGCCGGTGACCCGGCACGCCGCGACCGAACACAGCGAGCTCCAGGTGGCGGGACTGCGAATCATCACGAACGGATGGCCGTCACGCGCCCAAGCGTCGCTCGGAACGTGCTCGCTGGAAATCGTTTTCTGGCCGCCGCAAACCCAAACTCTGAAACGTAATGGAAAGGACATACGTCCTCGATAAAATCACAAAAATAGAAAAAGGTCAAACTAAAGCCCCAGCGCCGCAACCACCTCAATCGCCACCCGTCGAGGCGTCATGGATTCCACGAGCGCCGCGGCGCGCACGGCGCGACGCTTGGCCTCGCCGTTATCCTCGAGGCACTCGACGACGGCTTCGGCGAGCGCCGCGGCGTTGCCGGTCGGGACGAGCCACCCGGTCTCTCCCTCCCGCACAATGTCGGGGTTGCCGCCGGCGTCCGTTGCCACCACCGGCGCCTCGAGCGCCATCGCCTCGAGAATCTGGTGCGACTGGCCCTCGTAGGACGAGTTGAGCGCGAAGCAGTCGGCGGCCGAAAGGAGCGTGAACAGATCTTCGCGCGAGAGGTTTCCCACGAGCCGCGCGTGCGGCGCGAGGCGCGCCTCGTCGATGGCCACCTCGATCGCGTGGCGCTCCGGCCCGTCGCCGGCAATCAAGAGCTCGACGTCCGGCAGGTGCCGACGCGCCGCGGCGACAGCCCCGACGAGCTCCGGGAAATGCTTCCACGGCACGAGGCGTCCAGCGGAGACAACCGCGTGCCCAGAAATTCCCCAGCGCTCGCGGGCCGCCGCGCGGGATTGGGCGCTCTCGCGCGGGCCGTCGTAGGCGTTCGCCACAACCTGCACACGGTCGGCAGCGGCACCCCAACGCCCGACCTGGCGCGCGAGGTAGCCGCTCGGCACGATCACCTTTTCGGCGCGGCGCGCGAGGAAGCGCTCGAGGTGCCAGAGAACGCCGAGGAGCGGCGAGAGCGGCGCGCGCCCGGCTGCGAACTCGTCGAGCGATCGGGTTTCGCGCCCGGAGAGGCGCGCCCGCTCCCATGCGTAGTCTCCGGCGACGCGCAGAAAAAATTTAGCGCCGAGCGCGCGGGCCGCGCGGTACGCGGGGTACCCCACCGGTCCCGGGTCGAGCGCGAGAATCGGCGCGGGCCCCGTCTCGCCCTCGCGCGCCGCGGCTGCCTCTCGGACGCGCCGCGACAGGTCGAGGTGGCGAACGCCCCAGCCACCTTTGGCCTCTTCGTAGCTAACCAGGGTAACCTCGACGCCGAGCATCGGCAGCTCGCGCGCGACGAGCGCGGCGAAAGTCCCCGGGCCGCCGGGGGTTGGGGGTAGCATCGGCGTGGCAATAACGATTCGTCGCAAAGCTACGTCAGGCTACACGAGCAGCCGGAAAATGTCTCCAACCTTGGCCGCGACGTCGTCCCACGAGTAGCGGCTGGCGGTCGCCACGCCCTCGAGCGAGAGCTTCCCCCGCAGCGCCGCATCGTGCTGCAGGCGAACGATTGCAGCCGAGGCAGCCTCCGGGTCTTCCGGCGGCACCACGAGCGCGTTCTCCTCGTCGCGCGCGAAATCGAGGATGCCGCCGACGCCGGTCGCGACCACGGGGATTCCCGCGGCCATCGCCTCGACGAAGGCGTTGCCGAAACCTTCCGAGCGCGAGAGGCGGGCGAAAGCGTCGCACGCTTTGAGGAGCGGCGGCAGCGCCTCGGGCGAAACCTCACCGGCGAAGCGGACGCGCCAGGCGAGCTCGCGGGCGCGAACCAAATCTTCGAGCGCCGCGCGGTCCGGCCCGTCGCCGAAAATCACGAGCGCGACGTTCTCCGTCTGCGCAATGGCCTCGACGAGGGTGTCCACCCCGTTCTTGCGCGCCAGACGCGAAACGGTCGCCACCAGGAACATCCCTTCGGGAACCTTAAGGCGCGCCCGCAGCTCGGGGTCTGGCCGGGCAGACGAGAACGCCGCGACGTCGGCGCCATTTGGCACCACGTCGACCGGGCAGGT
>JBILMG010000025.1:0-12806 GCA_044375695.1 Minisyncoccia bacterium
CGAGCTGATTGCCCGCGGCGAGGCGTCCGATCTGTTCGCCCGCGAGCGGTCGCCCGGCTCCTACGCCGCTTCGGTCCTCGCCGCGTTCCAGGCATTCGGCGGGGAAGACCTCTACCCGGGCGCGGCGCGCAAAGCCGCCGAGCTGCTCTACCTGGTGGCCAAAGACCACCCGTTTGTCGACGGTAACAAGCGCGCCGCGGCTTTCACCTTGGCGCACTTCTGCGCGGTGGCCGGACTGCCCGCGCCCGACCCGGTCGCGCTTGCGGCGCTCGCCCTGTTCGTAGCCGAGTCAGACCCCGCCCGCAAGAGCCGGGTCGTTGGCGTGGTTTCGTCGCTCCTGTCGGCGGCCTAGCGGAAGCTACTCGATCGAGCAGACGTTCCCCGGGCAGGCCGGGCGGTGCTCCGGCGCGGCAATCCAGCCGCGGCGCAGGAGGAAGCCGTAGATTTTGCAGCCCACGCAGATGCCGAAGCTGGTCTCCAGGAACATCAGCGTCATGCAGATGCCGCACATGATCAGGTTCGGCAGGCCTCGCGTCTCGAGCGCGAAGAGCATCACCAGCATCGTCGAGGACATCGCGAGGCCCAAAGCCCAGGCGAAGCGCTTCTGCACCGCGCCCACGTACTCGGGCGCCTGGTTCCGCACCAGCGGGCGCACCAGCTGGCGCACGATCGAGAAGCGCGTGCCGACGACACTCTTCAGGAAGAACTCGACGAAGAAGAACGCTACGGTCACCTTTAGGTACAGGAAGTCCTGCAGGTAGAACGCGTGAAAGAACGAGAACATCGCCATCACGAGCATCACGCCCGCGCCGGCGCGCACCTCGCGCTCGTTGAGGACGGGGTAGGGGGCGGGCTTGCCGTGAATCACGAGGCCGGGAATCGTCTCGCCGAACTTGAAGAGGCTCTGCCGAAGGGTCGTCTTTTTCATAGGCCTCGCAGTATACGCTTCGCGCTTTTCGCGTCGAGCGGCGCCCGGAATGTAGAATTGGCGCTCTGTTTTACCTCTACCTCCTCTCGTGCGCCGACGGCTCGCTCTACTGCGGCATCGCCGCGGACGTGGCTCGCCGCGTGGCCGAGCACAACGGGGAAGGCGGCTCCAAGAAGGGCGCCAAGTACACGCGCCCCCGCCGCCCGGTCACCCTCGCCTGGTCCGCGCCGTTCGAAACCCGAGCCGCCGCCCTCAAGGCCGAAGCGGCGATGAAGAAGCTGCCCCGGGCCAAGAAGCTCGAAATTATTTCCGGCGCGGCGCCGTCGCCGGCAATCTCCCCGGTCTCTCGTGAAAGAAATCTCAAAAAATCAAAACCAGCCTCGACCAAAGCCCCCAAGAAAAATCGAAAGGTAATTCCTTCGGCCGCCCATCGCCCCAGCAAAGCAAAAATCCGATAGCCGTCGGATGACGTTGCGGTGTCGCCGCGATCGAGCCGCCGCTCTCGCCACGGCTGGGGAGACGGTCCGCCTCGCCCGCATTCCGCGGCGTTACAATTGGCCGCATGGAAAAAGAACCAGGCTCAATTCAGAACGCACCCGCCCCCGCGCCGATCTTGGGTGGCGCCGGAGCGCCCCTGCCGACTTTGGGCGGCTCGCCGCTGCCGCCGTCCGGGTTCGGCGCTTCTCCGCAGCTTCGCAAGAAGCCGAAGCTGCTTCGCTTCGCCGTTACTGCCATCGCGGTGATCGTGCTTTGCTGGGTCGCGTTTATGGTCTTGGTGCCGGCGCTCCTCATGGGCGGTTTCTTTTGGCAGGAATCGCAGGGCATTGCCCGTCAGGAAGAGGCAGAGGCCGTCCTGGCCGGGCTGCCCGCCTCCGACGTTAAGCTTCCCGAACGTCTGGTCGAGTCCGACTGCGTAGGCCTCTTCGGCACCGAGGGCTTCATGGATAACGGCCACCCCCGCCTCGCGCCGTACGTCGAGAAGCTCGCCCTCGGAGACCTAGAGCACGTTGCCGAGTGCCGCACCCCCGAGGGCACCTTCGTGAGCAAAACCAGCATCGGCTTCGACGATAAGGTCACCGTCCTCTACCGGGTGCAGGAAGACGGATCGTTCTCGCGGCTGCTCGACCTCGACGTCGTCTACGAGATTGCGGACGCCGATGGCCGCGTCTTTGCCCTCGTGCCGGCGTCGAGAGGCGGCTCGAAGATGTCTCGCGACATACTCGTCTACGAACCGTCTGCCGGCGGCTTCCGTCGCGTGGTCGACACCGGTGACGCGGTCACGGTCTGCTCGCGCCAGAACGCCGAGCAGTGCGTCGAGTGGCGCCTCAAGAACTTTCCGGGCGAGGCTACGGCCGGCTACGACGGCGAGCAGAAAGCCGCCGCCCATGCGGCCAAATTCCCGGCAGAAGAGAAGACCCCCGCGCAGCTGGCGTGCATGGCCGAGTTCCTGAAAGAGTCCGACAGGAGCGATCCCTCGCGCATGATGAAGAACATTAAGTACCCTTCGGATCTGGCCGAAGAGCCGCTCTTGTCGTGCGTTACCGACCCGGCCAAGAAGCCCTTCAGCTTCGAGATTTACTCGCGCGACGTCCTCGTCACCGAGAGCGTCACGTACGGCGTCTCGAGCGCGTACTTCGGCCAGTCTAAGGATAAGGTTTACGGCTACTACGCGTACTACCCGGGCTTCACCGTCTTTAGCTACGGGGAAGACAGCGTCGCGCGCGCCGTGTTCGACGGCATGGTTTCGGGCGAGTATCCGGTAGGGCAGCTCGCGCCGAGCCTGGATAACACCGAGGCGCCCTGGGAGAAGTTCGCGCCGAAGGCCGCCCTCGAATCAATCAGCAAGGAAAAAATCAACGGCCTCGACGTCTACACCATCGTGGCGGGCACCCGGTACAAGGCTTTCGTTCGCGGGAACACGCTGGTGGTGCTGCGGTACGACAGGCACCTCAACCAGGCGATCGGCGAAGAGGCCGCGTCTGCCATTGCCGAAGAGCTCACCGACGCGCCGCCCTTCGTGCCGAAGAAGCTGGACGTGGCCGACGTTCTGCCGACGCCGAGCTTGGCGGTGCCCGCGGCCGCCCCGTCCGCGCCGGTGATCGTGGCCGTCAATTTTCCGGCCGTGCTCTACGAGGCCGACGCGCTCGGCTGGAAATTCCGCCAAGACTCGGCGTCGCACGACGGTTTCTGCGAGAGCGAAATTTACCGCGTCGGCCTCGCGGCGCCGCTCGCCGAGTGGGGAACGTCGGTCGAGTGCGTCGATTCGCCGACGATGTTTGCCGTGATCGCGCGCGACGACGAGATGGGGATTGCCGCGTGCGCGGACTGGACGGGCTACGCGCGGCACGCGCGCGGCATCATCGGCGCGTCCTGCGACTTCATCGACGCGCCCGAGCCGGGCGAGGCGCGGCCGTAGCTGTTTCCACAGCGCGCCCGCCGCGCCCCTGGCCCGCGCCCGGCCTGATGCTAAAATTTTCGCTGCCCCTCTCCCTAAATAAAAAACCGTGATCAAACCTTCTGTCTGGCTCATGTTCGCCGCCCTCGTCTCGCTCGCTATTTCTGTCTACTTCTGGCAGATGGGCAACGTTGCCCAGGCCACCTACATCGGCCTCTGGGTTCCGTCGCTCCTCGCCGCCGCGACCTACTTCAAGGTCCGCTAGCCCGCCCCTCGGCTCTTTTGAGCGAAAGCCGCCGCCAGGCGGCTTTCGCGTTTCGGGCAGGATAAAATTGGCGCGTGCCATTCGCCTACACGCTGCGCCAATCGGCGCGCGCCCGAAACCTGCGCCTCACCGTCTACCCCGACGGGCGCGTGGCGCTCACCGTGCCTCGCCGCGCGTCTGGCCGCGACGTCGAAAGATTTCTCGCGGAGAAGTCGCCGTGGGTCGAGGCGACGCTCGCGCGCCAGTCCAAGCTCCCGCCGCCGCTCGTGCCCAAAGGCGGTCGCCGCGAGTACCTGGCGCGGCGCGAAGAAGCCCGCGCTCTGGCCGAAGATTTGCTCACGCGCTGGAACAAGATTTACGGCTTCCGCTGGTCGCGCGTTTCGATCCGTAACCAGAAGACCCGTTGGGGCAGCTGCTCGCGGCGGGGTAGCCTCAGCTTCAATTACCGCATCGTGCACCTGCCGCCCGAGCTCGCCGACTACCTGGTGGTGCACGAGCTGTGCCACCTGGCGCACATGAACCACGGGCCGAATTTCTGGGCCGAGGTGGCGCGCGCGATTCCCGATTACCGCCAGCGGGCGGTAGCGCTGCGCTCGGGTCGCCGGTTGGGGTAGGGGTTTACACAAAGAGAAATGCGTGTAGTTTTTTGGTAAATGGCACATACCGCAGATAAGAAAAGAAGCCCAGGGCGCGAGCGACCCGAGGGCAGCACCGAATACGAGTGGCGCGTCGGCCGCTTCCGCTACATTTGGCGCAACGATTGGGAGTTCCAGGACTGGCAATCTTTTCGCCGGCTCGAAGCCTTTCGCCATCGCCGCGCCGCCCGCCCCTAGCCGGGCGGTTTTCTTTTCCTAAAAATAAATAGCCGCCGGAGAAAGTCTCCGGCGGCTTTATCGAACTTGGCGAACTAGGCCAGGCGCCAGCGGTCGAAGGCGCGGAACGCTGCTTCGATCAGCTGATGGGCGGCCTCTCTGAGTCCGGGCATGCCAGCTTTGACCTGGCCTCTCTCGTGAGATTTCACGGGAGCGATGTCTCCCGCGACAATTCTGTTCGCGAGCGTCACGACATCTGCTGCTTTTTTTCCACGGACATCGATGAAGTGGTAGCAGTGCTCGTTGCGATCCACTGTAGCCGTCGCGCCGCCGAGTTGGTAGAGGCCGACCTCTCGGTGGGTTCCGGTGCCACCGCCGTAGTGCTTGACGTGGAGGCTGTATTCCTCGGTTACAGAGTCGATTTCCTCCGGAACAATTCCGGTATCCGCCTGTCGGCTGGTCAAATCGATGTATGGCGACCCCTCTGCGTACTCGCAGACCTTGGGGCCGCCTTCGCGGTTCAGGTAGTGACGTACGACTGGTGTTTCGATCTTAATGATTGTTGCTTTTTTGCTGAGGTATGCGCGCATGGTTTCTGTGTGTGGTTCCGCCTCGGGTGGTCCCTCGGTCGGTGGTTTTGAGAGAGCGGCTCTCCTGAAGGCCCCGATGTTTGGTCGGGCGGGAGAGTGGCTACGGTATAAATAATACACTATTTATATATAAAAGTCAAATAAAGCCGCTCGCCCTGTCGCGACAAAAAGAAAACCGGCTTTCGCCGGAGAGCCTCATTTAGCTGAGGGGATTGAAGGTAGGCCTTGCCTTGGGCCGCGGCGCCTTAGCTCGGCATTGAACGCGGCTACTTTTTCCGCGTATTCTGGAGTCCAGGCCGTGGGGAGCGAGCCTGCTTGGCCCGAGGGCCGCCTGGTAGTGGTGGGTGCCTTCTCTTTCATTTGTGCCAATCGCCGGAGGTTGTTCCGGTCTGCCGCCTTACTACGCCCCGAACTCGCCGCGCGCAAGCAAAAGAAAAGCCCCTTGCGTGGGGCGGGGCGCTAGGCGAATGATTCGCGGCGGTCGGGGTCGGATCTCTGGCTGTCTTCTATTGCCTGAACCGTCGCCGCGAGGGCGGCCCCGCTCATGCCGATTGACGTGTGATCCTCCTCTGGCAGCTCGGGTTCCGGCGCCTGCTCGTCGCCGGTATCTGTTTGTGCGGTGATGGTGCTCATCTCTGAAATCTCTAGCATGCGAGTCTCGTCCGCGAAAGCCTGGCCCCCGGCAAAAGAAAAGCCCCAATTTCGGGGCATGGTTCGGGCGGCTACTCGGAGTCTTCCTCGTTGGCCGGGTCTGTGTCTTCATCGAGGACGCCGGTCGCCCGCATGGCGATTCGCAGCTCTAGTTCGTCGTCCGATACCGTCTCGGGCGGCCGGCGTTTCTTTTTGGTTTTGGTCGCCGGCTTCTTTCCAGGTATATCTTTTGGTTGTTCGGGCATGTTCGGGCTCCTTGTTCTCGCCTTTTCTAGACCCATCCGCCGTCCTTTACAAGCGTAAAAAGAAAAGGCCTTCGCGGCCTAGATTTCGGAGCTAAGGATAGAGCGGTCGAAGAGGTTGTCGTCCCCGCGTGAGGCGCGCGGCGGCTCCTCGTCTTCTCGGTCAGCCGAGAAGACGAGCGGCGAGTCAAACAGGTGGCTGCGGTTTTGGGCCTCCTCGTCGCGAGGCCTGCTGGGTTTCTTTTTGCTTGCGCCGCGGGTCCGCTTCGTCAGTTTTTTGGCCTGCATTCTGGCCGGCTCTTTCCTCTCTCTATTGCTGCGTTTCGTTTTCATTTTTGGCGGACTTGTTCCGTTGCTTTCTACGCCCCTCTCGACGAGGCCGCAACGTTACCGCCGGCGCTTCGGCTTGCTGCCGCACGTGACCTCGTGGTCTTCGACAATGCCGACCGCCTGCAGGTACGCGTAGATAATCGTCGAGCCGACGAAGCGGAAGCCTCGCCGCTTCATGTCCTTAGAGATCGCGTCCGATAGCGCCGTCTTCGTCGGCAGGTCGCGGAAAGTTTTCGGCCGGCTCGAGACGGTTTTTTCGCCGCCAAACCCCCACAGATATTTTTCGAAGCTGCCGAATTCTTTCTGAACCGCCAGGAACGCCCGCGCGTTGCCGACGGTCGAGGAGATCTTGAGGCGGTTGCGCACAATGCCCGCGTCCTTCATGAGCGCGGCTTGCTTCGCGTCCGAGAAGCGGGCGATTTTTGCCACGTCCCAGTCGGCGAAGGCGCGGCGATATCCGTCGCGCTTCTTCAGAATGGTGAGCCACGAGAGGCCCGCCTGCGCGCCTTCCAGGGTGAGCATCTCGAACAGGTGCCGGTCGTCGCGTGACGGCACGCCCCACTCGCGGTCGTGGTACTCGCGGTACAGCGGGTCATCGGTGACCCAGCCGCAGCGCTTGGGCGTAGCTTTCTTCACTCGCAGATTTTGCGCCACCGGCAAAAGAAAAGCCACCTCGGGGGTAGCGTTGGCTAGGCGGCTTTGAGCCGCCCGCCTTCGACGGCTCTCGACAGCATGTCGCGTACTTGGGTGCCGGTGGCCCCGCAGCCGATAAGGGCGAGCGCGGCGTTCGGGGCGTGCGCGATCAGCGAGAGGTGGCAGGCGTGCTCGTCTTCATCGAGGAGGTCGAGCCCGGCTTCCATCGCGGCTTCGAGGCACATTATGGCCACGCCGAGCGGGAAGTCTTCGAGGTCTTTGGCGGCTTCGCGAGACCGAACCTCTCGGCGGATAGATTCAATGAGCGCGCGGGGGAGGCCGAGGCGCTCGGCGTGCTGGGCCGCCTCGTGGCTGCCGCGCAGCAGGAGCGCGACGTCACCACCGGGCATGTCTGGAATGAGCGCGTAAATTCTTGAGATATCGAACATAGGTATTTGGTTGGAAAGGACGACCGCGGCGTTGTGCCGCGGGGGAGGGGTTGTATTACACCTGAAGAGGAACGTCAAGGGCGCCCCGCTTGGGAGCGCAACGTGACGAGAGGAGAATCGGTCACGGGTCACTAAGCTTTTTGGTTTTCTCTGAGAGCTCGGGCGAGCCCTCGTCACGTTGTGCTCCCAGTAGGAATCGAACCTACATCTCCAGCTTCGGAGGCCAGTGTCCTATCCATTGAACGATGGGAGCGCTCTCGGACATGCGCTTTCTACCAAATAAGCGGTCCGGCCAGAAGGCGCGGTACAATCGCGCGCATGGAAAACCAGAACCAGCCAGTTCCGCCCGCCGCCGCGGCGCCCGTCGTGCCGCCGCCGTTCGTTAATCAGTCTGCTGCGCCTGTCGCGCCGTCTGCCCGGTTGCTGCTCGTGGCCGCCGCGTCGCTGATCGTGCTCGGCAGCGGCTTCTGGCTGTGGGCTCCCCGCGCCGCTAAGCCCGAGACGGCTCCGGTCGTCTCGACGACCACGGCGCCGGCCGCGGCGACTGCCACCGCCACCGCCGCGGTCGCAGAGACGGCTACGACAACCCCCGAGGAAAAGCCGGTCACGCCCCGCGCGACCTCAACCGTGCCGGCCAGCCCCGTCACGGATTTCCCGGGACTCGACGCCGATGATTGGCTCCGCGGCGGCTCGAATCCCGAGGTGGCGCTCGTCGTCTACACCGACCTCGACTGCCCGTTCTGCCAGCGCCTCCACGCGCGCCTCGACAAAATTGTCGCGCCGTACGGCGGTGACGTTGCCTGGACGCTGCGGCACATGCCGCTCTCGATGCACCCGGACGCCTTCGCCAAGGCGGTGGCCGCCGAGTGCGTCGCCGGCCGGCTCGGCTCGGCCGCGTTCTGGGGCTTCGTCGACGCCGCGTTCTCTGGCGGCAAAATGTCTTCCGGGCTCGGCGCCTCGTTCGGCCTTTCTCGTGACGATCTCGTCGCCTGCGCCGAAGGCGCCGCCGGCGAGGCGGTGCTGCGCGAGATGGCGGCCGCCAAAGCCGCCGGCGCAACCGGCACGCCGTACACCGTAATCGTGAACCGGGCCGGCGACCGCGTCGTGGTGTCGGGCGCGCAGGATGACGCCGCCTTCGCCGCGGCGATTGTGAAGCTGAAAGACGGCGTGGCCGTATCCGCGCGAGAGTAGCCGACATCGTCGCCGAACAAAAAGAAAAGCCGCCCCGCGAGGGGCGGCTGCTTTTCACGCGGCCGATAGGTCCGGGAGCGAGAGGTTCGCGCTGTCCGGGAATAGGCTCTGGTACTTGGCCTGCTGATTGGGTCCGCAGAGGCACACCACCTCGCGGTCGGCGCCGAGCGCGCGCCGCACGTGGCGTTCGGCGCTCTCGGGAATTCCGCGCTCGTCTGACGCGATGCCAATGGCGAGCCCTTGCCGCTCCGGCCGGCTGCCGCGCTCGGCGAGCTCTCGCGCCACCTCGGCGGCGAAGCGCTGGTAGTCCATTTTTGCAATCTCGATGCCGCCGCCGGTGGGGGCGGCGCCCCACGACCGGTCCCAGAGGAAACCTTTGCCGTCTTCCTCGATTTCACACCCAGAGGCGAAGCGGCTGTTGGCGGCGACCGCCACATCGGCGACGCCTCGGCCGAGCAGGATTTTGATTGCGGCTTCTCGGGTGGCCGGGCTGTCCCAGGCCGTGTCGTCTAGCACTATTAACTTTGTTTGAGGTTCCATACGGCGCAGAGGCTACGCCCGATAGAGGCCTTCGGTCAAAGGGTGCGGTCTGCTAGAGTGATTCGGCTACAAACTAGAAAGGAAACATGAAGAAACTTTTCGCGCTGCTCGCCGCCGCTTTCCTCCTGGCCCCATCGGCGACTTTTGCCGCCATCAACGCCCGTATCATCGGCGTCCAGGGCGGCCGTCCGGGAGAGACCAAAATTCTCTCCTTCGAATCCACCCCGGGTGCCGACGCGAGCGTTCGCTGGGTGGCCTCCGGCTCGGCGCAGGAAGACCTCTCCATTAGCTGCAAGGGTGGCGAGCGGGTGCGCGTTGCAATCGACGCCCAGAACATTTCCTACGTCCCCTGCGACGGCAAGCTGCGCACCGCGTATCGCGGCAAGTTCACCGACGGCGCCGGTCGCGCGGCCGAGATTTCGGTGACGGGCGACCGCGAGGTTAAGGTCACCGCGCTCTACAAGATCTACCGAGACAAGAACGGCGACCGCGGCAGCCTCATCGCCAAGAAGAAGCTGGTGGTGAAGGTGGCTCCCGACGAGGAGTAGCCTGTAGCGGCAAAGAAAGAGCCGGCGCGAGACGTGCCGGCTCTTTCTTTGCTGCTACAATGCCGCTCCTTAGCAGGTAACCGAACACTCATGAACCAGCAGATTGCCGAAGCCCTCGCCTGGCGCTACGCCACCAAAGCTTTCGATTCGTCCAAAAAGGTATCTGAGGCGGACCTCACGACCCTGCTCGAGGCGGCCCGCCTCGCGCCGTCATCCTTCGGCCTCCAGCCGTGGAAAATTCTGGTGATCGAGGATGCCGCGCTCCGCGCCACGCTCCGATCCGCAGCCTGGGATCAGGCGCAGGTTACCGACGCTTCGCACCTGGTGGTTTTCTGCCGCCGCGACACCGTCACCGAGGCCGACGTTAGCCGCCTCATCGACGCCACGGTCGCCGCGCGTCGTGACCAGATCGGCGATTCCGAAGAGACGAAGGCTTCGCTCGAGGCGTACCGCCAGATGATGCTTGGATTTATCGCCGGCAAGACCCCCGAGATGCTCGGCGCGTGGAACGCCCGCCAGGCGTACATCGCGCTCGGCTTCATGCTCGAGGCGGCGGCGCTCCTCAAGGTCGACGCCTGCCCGATGGAAGGTTTCGACGGCGCCAAGTTTGACGAGATTCTCGGCCTCGCCGGCACCGGCTACTCGTCGGCCGTCATTTGCCCGGTCGGCTACCGTTCGGCTGCCGACGTTTTTGGCACCTGGGCGAAGGTTCGCTACCCGGCCGCCGAGGTTATCGAGCGGCGCTAGGGAAGAGGCTCTTAAAATCAAGGGGCGCGCCGGAACGGCGCGCCCCTTGATTTTATTTATAAATATTGTAGTAAAAGCAACGGCAATCTTTTAAAAAATATGGCAAACAGAATACTCCTATTCCGGCACCTACCCACGGTCTCCGATGACGATCCCGAGCTTGGCACCCTGCTTTCTGGCCCAGGCCAAGACCCTGAAGAGCTTTCGCCCCGCGCGGACGCTATCGGCAATTGGCTTCGCGGCGGGGCGCTCGGCGGCCGAAAGATCGATGTCATTCACCACGACTCTTCCGTCCGCTGCGTCCGCTCGGCGGAAATTGTCGCCGGCGTCGTCGGCTGCATGAATGTCTTCCAAGAAGACTTCGCGCTGCGGCCCCGTCGCTGGGGAGATCTTACCGGCCACCGCTGGGAAGAGGTAGCGCAGGTGCTCGCTCAAAAAAGCATTCGCGACCGTCGCCGCTACTGCCCGCCGAACGGCGAGTCGTGGATGGACGTCGAGAGGCGCCTCCGGGGCCCGCTCATGAAATTTGTGGGCAGCGGCGCCAAGAGCGTAGCCGTCTTCAGCCACAAGTCGATTATTCGCATTGCGGTAGGGCTCCTCATCGGCCTCGACGCTGCGGTCGGGCTCGACCTGAATCCCGGCGGCTTCGTGGAGATCGTGCGAGATGAACTCGGTTGGAAAATTGAGAAAATCACGCAAATCCCCGATAGCATCGTCTGAACCTCGCCGCTCCTTCTGAGCGGCCTTTCTTTTTAGCGGTTTCGCCAGACGGCTACGCCCGCGCCACGGCGAAGATTCCCACCGCCGCCGCGCCAGCTTTGCGCAAGGCTACCCGGCAAGCTCGCAGCGTGGCGCCGGTCGTCGCCACGTCGTCTACCAGCGCCACGGCGCGCCCGCGCACCTTCGACTCATCGGCCTCGAAGGCGCCGCGTAAATTATCCAGGCGCGCCGCCCGTCCGAGCGACGCCTGCTTTGGCGTGTCTCGCGTTTTCCTCAGCGCGTCGAAGGAAATTTGCGCGACGCCTGGCCCGAGCGCCGCCGCCACCCCTTCGCAGAGCATTTCCGTCTGGCTGTAGCCCCGATCGCGCCGGCTCTGCCGGGAGAGGGGTACCGGCACTATCGTCGCCGCGGCTCGCCGGCCCGCCTCGGCGCGGCTCGCGAGCCAGTTCATAATTTCTTCGGCCAAAAGAGCTCCGACGCCGCTCGCCGCGCCTCGGCTGCGACCTTCTTTTACTAGGAGCACCAGCCTCTGCGCGAGCGGGTCGTCGTAGGAAAAGAGCGCGCGCACCGGCAGCCTGGGGTCGGGGAGTGGTGCCCTAATGGCCGCCCGCAGCGTTTCCGGCGCGCTCCGCTCCAGCAGCCGATCAACCTCGCTCCTGGGGAATACGGCCTCGAGGATGGTCTGCGCAATATTTTTAGCCTTTGGCACGCGGAGAAGGGTACGCGGCCTAAATTTGCTGCCGCTAACCTCGCGGTGGGCGGTGGATAAAGGGTTATACGAAAACCTGCGTGGTATACTCGCCACGCTAATGTTCGAGAGAATTAGGGAAATCGCGCAGGGGTTTCTCGGCGAAAAGCGCCAGAGCGTTATCGGCGTGGATATCGGCTCGTCCTCGGCCAAGGTGGTGCAGCTGCGTAAGGAACGCGGCCGGGCGGTGCTCGAAACTTACGGCGAGCTCTCGCTCGGGCCTTACGGCGCCACCGAAGTTGGCCGCGCTGTGAAGCTCGCGCCAGAAAAAATTGCCTCTGCAATCAAAGACCTCCTCAAAGAGGCGAACGTCTCTACCGCCGACGCCGCGCTCACCGTACCCATGCGCGCCTCGATGACCGCCGTCATCACCGTGCCTACCTACGACGACGAGCGGCTCAAGACCATGGTGCCGATCGAGGCTCGCAAGTACATTCCGGTGCCGATGTCGCAGGTTACCCTCGACTGGTTCAAGCTGCCGAAACCCGAAGCCGAAGAGGCCGACGTCGCGCGTCGCGAGCAGACGGACGTGATGATCGTCGCGATTCACAACGAGACCCTCGACACCATGAGCCGCGTGGTCGAGGACGCCCAGCTCAACGCCTCTTTCTTCGAGATCGAGATGTTCTCCGCCATTCGCGCCGTCATCGACCCGAACGAGGCAGCCGCCACGATGATTATCGATATCGGCGCGAGCGCCACCAAGGCTTACATCGTCGAGCGCGGCGTCGTCCGCGACTCGCACTCGATTCCGCGCGGCTCGCAGGAAATTACCCTCGACCTCTCCAAGTCGATCGGCATCACCGTCGACTACGCCGAGAAGCTCAAGCGCAACGCCGGCAAGAACGAGCTCCAGCAGGACCAGAAGCTCAAAGAAATTGCGGACCTGGTCTTCCAGCCAATCTGGAGCGAGGCCATGACGTTCATTATCGCCTACCAAAAGCGCGCCCGCGCCGTGGTTTCGCGCGTCATCCTAGTTGGCGGCGGCGCCATGTTCCCGGGCCTCGCCTCAATTGC
>JBILMG010000056.1:0-3316 GCA_044375695.1 Minisyncoccia bacterium
CGTGCCGGCAATCATTTTCAGCGCCCACGGGTGGGCCTTCAATGAGCCGCGCCCCGAGTGGCAGCGATCCGTGATTCGGGCGCTCCACCTGGCAACAACGCTGCTGGCCCACAAGACCGTAGCGGTCGCGTCCGCCATTCCCCGGCAGCTCGGCTTCGCCTCTCTCACCCGAGGCCGCTTCGAGATCATTCGGAACGGGGTCGACGCCCCAGACCTGCTGACGCGCGAGGCTGCCCGAGAAATTGTTGCCGGGCTGTCCCCCGCCGTCGAGAAGGCAATCGCGGCGGCCAACGGGGGCACGCTCTTTACGGCGCTCGCCGAGCTTCACCGCATAAAAGGCCTCGACACGCTCGCGGAAGCCGCCGCCGACCTGAGGCGCCGACGGCCCGAGATTAAGTTTGGCGTCGTAATTCTCGGCGAAGGAGAAGCGCGGGAAAGCCTGCAGTCAGCCATCGACAGCCAAGGTCTCGGCGAGGTCGTGGCCCTGGCCGGCTTCGCGCCCGACGCGCCTCGGCTCCTCTCGGCCTTCGATGCCTTCGTTATGCCCTCCCGCTCCGAGGCTATGCCGCTCGCCCTGCTCGAGGCGGGCGCCGCCGGCCTCGCCTGCATCGCCACGCGGGTCGGCGGCATTCCTGAGGTCATCGAAGACCCGAGCCTAGGCATCCTCGTCTCGCCGGAGCGCCCGAGGGAGCTCGCCGAAGCCCTGCGGCGCGTCGCCGAAGACCCCGAGGGCGCCAAACGCATGGGCGCCACCCTCCGAGACCGCGTGAGGCTTTCTTTTTCCAAGGACCGGATGTCCACAGAGACAATCGACCTCTACCGAAAAATGTGCGCCAACAAAGGTAGACTGTAGCCGTGAGCAAGGAAGATATCGTTTTCGAGGGCGACGAGTTCACCCGCGGCAATACCCGAGCCGAAGAGGCCACCTCGGTCGCCCGCTCGTCGGTGGCCGATTTCCTGCTGCGGCGGCGCGTCGTTAAGAGCGAGCGCCAGGCCCGCTGGCTCGCCGGCTTCATCGCGATCCTGGCAATTGGCTCTGTGGTCCTCTCGGCTACCTGGGCTACGAAGACCCTCGGCGCCACCCCGAACGCGAAGCGCTACGTCGAGATGTCCGCGACCGAACGGGCGGCCTTGCCGGCCCGCCACCGGCTGTACCTCGAGCGGCTGCAGCGCGAGGTCGAGATGAAAAAGGAGCAGGAGCTTCGCGATAAGTTCAAGGCGCCGGGCGCGCAGAAGCAGACCTCCCCGAGCGCCCGTAAAGCTGATCCGGTAACCGCCCAAAAAACCAATGACTAGGAACCCCCTCGCCCGCCGGAAAGACGGCGGCTTCACCCTCATCGAGCTCCTGGTGGTTATCGCCATCATCGGCGTCCTGGCCTCGGTGACCTTGATCGCCATGGTTACCTACCGCAACAAGGCGCTCGCCGCCCGCGTCGAGCAGGAGGTCGCGAGCTTCCAGAAAGCGGTGGCGGTCTACTACGCCTCGAACCTGAAGTACCCCAACCCGGCGAGCTCAAACAACGCCGACGCAGCGTGCCTCGGCACCAGCGGCGGCATTTACCAGAAATGCTGCATCAGCGAAGGCGGCTGCTCCTACCAAGGCACCTCGCTACAAACTCTCAACATCTACGGCGACTTCACCCGGGCGCCGCGCGCCCCGCGCTGGCTCACCTACCTGGGCGAGCGCGCCGAGGCGGTCTTTAACGGTGCCTTGCCGCGCCTGCTGACCGAGGCGCCGGTTTCGGCCGGAGGCAATTTCCAGGGAGTTTTCTACAACTGCGAAGACACCAACTGCACCGACGCAACCATTTACTTCAGCGTACCCAAGGAGAGCTGCTCGCGCGGCATCACCCACAACGGGCTGACCGGCGAAGGCATGTGCGAGCAGAACATCACCGCCGCCAACCAGGCCGGGCAGAACGGCGAGGTCTGCGGGGACGGCACCTGCGGCGTCGGCGAAGAGTGCTCGGACGACTGCGCCTCCGAGACGCACTGCTCGGACCAGATGGACAACGACCAGGACAGCAGCACCGACGGGGACGATGCGGACTGCGCCTCTGCGGAGACGGACTGCGGCGACCTCTCCGACAACGACGGTGACGGGTACGTCGACTGCGAGGACTCGGACTGCGCCGAGGACCCGTCCTGCGACCCCTCGGAAGACTGCGCGAACGGCGTCGACGACGACGGCGACACCAACATCGATTGCGCCGACGCCGACTGCGAGACAGTTGAACGCTGCACCGGTATCGAGGTTTCGTGCGACGACGCAGCCGATAACGACGAAGACACCTTTGCGGACTGCGACGACACCGACTGCGCCGAAGCCGAAAACTGCTGCGACATCTGTGATAGCGCAGGCTCGTGCTACGACGAGTGCGGCTGCTACGGCGACCCGTACTGCGGCGAGTCCAGCTGCGACGACGGCATCGACAACGACGAGAACGGCAACACCGACTGCGACGACGCCACCTGCGCCGAAGACCCGTCCTGCGCACCGTCCGAGGCAGGCTTCTGCGCCGACGGCCAAGACAACGACAGCGACGGCGACTACGACTGCGACGATAGCGAGTGCACCGGCGAGCCTGACGTCTGCGACTGCAGCTGCGACACCAATGACTGCGGGCCCGGAACAGACCCCTGCTACCCCAACGGCGACCCGTACAACTGCGACGACTACCAGTCTGACGACCCCTGCTACCCCAACGGCGACCCGTACAACTGCGGTGACTCCGGCGTCGACCAGTGCGAGACGAACAGCTGCGACATTTCGGCCAATGACCCGTGCGAGACGAACAGCTGCGGCTCTAACCCCGGAACCTGCTACCCCAACGGGGGTGACCCAATGAACTGCAGCTGCTAAGCAGGCTAGGCCAGAAAAAGAAAGGCCGCCCCTCTCGGGGCGGCCTTTCTTTTCAGGGTTTACCCTCTCCTTACCCCGTGAGCCCCGGAATCTCTCGCCCCTCGGCTTCTTCTCGCCGAATAGGCCGCGAGTAGCCGCGCATCGACGAAACAATCCCGAGCATGCAGGCGGTGGCCAGCATCGAGGACCCGCCGTAAGACATCAGCGGCAGGGGAATTCCCGTCACCGGGGCTACCCCCATGTTCATGCCGACGTGAATGGCGCCGTGCGCCAAAAGGTAGACGGCGACCCCCGACGAAAACAGCGTCTCGAAGTTGGTGGCGCCACGACGGGCAGCCACGACCACCCGCCACACCAGAACGCCGTAAAGCGAGAGCAGCGTAACCGTGCCGAGGAATCCCCACTCCTCGGCGAAAGCCGCAAAAATGAAGTCCGTGTGACGTTCCGGGAGGT
>JBILMG010000057.1:0-3226 GCA_044375695.1 Minisyncoccia bacterium
ACGGACGAGCCCGACGGTTACCGCGAAATTTCACCGGCTTAAAGCCGGTTTTCTCTTTCTGGGTGGCGCGTCCTCTCGCCATGCCGTAGCCTAGGGGCCATGCGTGTCCTGATGATTTCTGCTGACCCGGCGCTCGTGAACAAGGAGAGCGGCGTCTTTTCACGGGTCAAAGGCTACGCGGATGATGCCGGCGAGATTGTCGCGGTAACCCGCACGGTCGGCGGCTCGGCCGCGCCCGCAGAGGACGGCTCGCTCGCCGCGCTTCCTACGGCCTCGCGCTCCAAGCTGCGCTCGTTCCTCAATTTGTACCGCGTCGCCAGGCGCGCGGCCCGTGACCGTGGCCCCTTCGACCTGGTGACCGCGCAGGATCCCTTCGAGCACGGCTTTGTCGCGTGGCTCGTTGCCCGCGCGGCGAAGGTTCCCCTCGAGCTGCAGCTGCACGCGGACTTCGGCGCCGCGGGCTTCCGCGCGCTGTCTTTCGCGAACCGTTGCCGCGTGGCGTTGGCAAAATTTCTGATTCCGCGCGCCGACGGCGTCCGGGCGGTTTCCTCGCGCGCCGCCGCCGCGTGCCGCGCCGCGGGCGCCCGCCGCGTTTCTCTCTCGCCGGTCAGGGCCGAGCTCGCGTCGCTCCTCGCGCTGCCGGCTCCCTCGGCCTGGAGTGGCGAAGGCGAATTCGAGGTGGTGACGGTTTCTCGACTCGCCCCCGAGAAGCGTATCGAAACGCTGATTGGCGCGGTGGCCGCGCTGCGCGCTGACGGGCTGCCGGCGCGTCTGACGGTTATCGGCGACGGGCCTGAGCGGCCGCGCCTAGAGGCGCTCGCCTCTGGCTTTAGCTTCGTGCGCTTCGTCGGCAGGAAAGATGACCCTCTCCTCTCCGGCAACTTCCACGCCTACGCGCAGGCGAGCGCTTTCGAGGGCTACGGCCTGTCGCTCCTGGAGGCCGCCGCGCGCGGGTTGCCCGTTGTGACGACCGACGTTGGGCTGGTTGGCGAAGTTCTCGTAGACGGCCGGTCGTGCCTGGTTGCCGATAGTTCGGCTTCTGCCGCGGCGGCCCTCGAGCGGGTGGCGCGCGATCCGGTCCTCGCCGGGCGACTGGGCGAGGCTGCGCGCGCCGCCGCGTCCTCGTCCGGATCTGGCGAGACGGTCGTTGACGCCTGGCGCGAGGCTCTGCCCTCGCCGCGGCGCCTTTTCCTCGCCACGCAGGTCCTCGACGAAGACGACCCGGTGCTCGGCTTTTTTTGCCGGTGGGTAGACGCGCTCGCCGCTCGGTCTGATTCGGTGGTCGTGACGTGCCTGCGCCGCGGCCGCTACGCGCCTCCCGGGAACGTGCGCGTCGTCTCGCTCGGGAAAGGCGAAGGTCGCGCGCTGCCGGGCTTCCTGCAGAAGCTGCGCTACGCGGCCCGATTCAAAATCGCCGCCTGGCGCGAGCGAAAAAATTACGACGCGGTCCTGGTGCACATGAACCCCGAGTACCTCGTCCTGGCGGGCGTCATTTGGCGGCTGCTCCGCAGGCCCGCTTTCCTTTGGTACACGCACAAGAACGTCGACCTCAAGCTGCGCCTCGCCGTGGCGCTCGCGCGCGGCGTCTTCTCGGCTTCCGCCGAGAGCTTCCGGCTCGCCACCCCAAAGCTCCGCGTGATGGGGCACGGCATCGACGGCGAGGTGTACTCGCCCGGTAGCCGTTCCTGGGGGAGCGGCGTCGCGGGGACTTCCGGCCGCGTTTCGGCCACCAAGCGCACGCGCGAAATTATCGAGGCCGCCCTCGCCGCAGGCTACCGGGTGCGCGTGGCCGGCGGCCCGGCAACCGCGGACGACGAGCCGTACTACGCGGGGCTGGTCGCCGAGTTCGCCGCAGAGCCCCGCGTCGAAATTTTAGGGCCACTGCCGCCGGCGGCTATTCCCGAATTCTTGCGCTCGCTCGATGTCTTCGTGAACCTCAGCCAAACCGGCAGCCTCGACAAGGCGGTGCTCGAGGCGGCGGCCTGCGGCGCGGCGGTGGTCACCTCGAACCCGGCTTTCCGCGCCGCGCCGGGCGAGGTCTTCCTCGAAGAATCCGACGTGGCCTCGGTTGCCGCCGCGATTCGCCGCGCCGCGTCTGCTGCGCCGTCGACGTCCCTCCGCGAATGGGTGATCCGCGAGCACGACCTGGGCCGCCTCGCGGACCGACTGGCGGACGCCCTGTACGGCGAGGCTTTCGGTCGCTAGCATCCGGGCATGTGCGCCATTAACGGATTCACCGGCGAAGACGCGGCGCTGCTCGCGGCTATGAACGCGGCCACGGCGCACCGCGGCCCCGACGGTTCGGGCGCGTTCGTCGGCGACGGCGTCTCCCTCGGGCACAACCGGCTGGCAATCCTGGACCTGCGCCCAGAGGCGGGGCAGCCGATGTCTACCCCCGACGGGCGTTTCACCATTGTCTTCAACGGGGAGATCTACAACTTCGCCGACCTCAAGGCGGAACTTTCCGGGTACGTCTTCCGCACGACCGGCGACACCGAGGTCGTCCTCGCCGCGCTCGCGACCTGGGGGGAGGCGGCGCTCCCGAAGCTCTCCGGCATGTTCGCGCTGGCGCTCCTCGACCGTCGCGACGGCTCGCTGCTTCTGGCGCGCGACCGCGCCGGCGTAAAACCCCTGTACTACTCGCGGGACGGCGGCCGCCTGATCTTCTCTTCCGAGATGAAGGCGATCCTCGCCGCCGGCGTTCCCCGAACGATTGACCGCGACGCGCTCGACGCGTACCTGCGCCTCGGCTACGTGCCGGGTACCGACACGATGCTCGCCTCCGTTAAGAAGCTCGCGCCCGGGCACCGCCTGCGCTGGCGCGCCGGCGTCGCGGAAATTTCTCGCTTTGCCCCAGACGCGCCGGCGCCCGTCGATCGCCCGTTCGCCGAATCTGCCCGCGCCGTCGAGGCGGCGGTCGACGCCGCGGTGCGCCGCGAGCTGGTGGCGGATCGTCCGGTTGGCATCTACCTTTCCGGCGGCATCGACTCGAGCGTGGTGCTCGACGCCGCGAGCCGCGTTCACCCGGGAATTTCTACTTTCTCGGTCGGCTTCGAGCTCGACGCCGACGAAGAGCCTGACCGGTTCAACGCCGACGCCGCGCTCGCCGAACGCACCGCGAAAATCTACGGCGCGGCGCACCAAACTTTCTACGTCGGGGCGGGGGAGGTTCTGCCGGCGCTCGCGCTCGCCGCGCGCCACCTGGACGAGCCGGTCTCGAATCCGA
>JBILMG010000026.1:0-11993 GCA_044375695.1 Minisyncoccia bacterium
GCGAGTCGGTAGTGCCCGCACCAGTCGAGGTCGCACAGCTCGGGCTGCGCGTCTGGAATCGTCTGGCAGGCCTGCTCGGCGGTCGGGAGATCTTTGTACGCCCGTTCGCGGCAGTGCTCGCAGCGGTGAGATTTACGAAATATTTTTGGGGGAGCGGGCGGTTCGCCGTTCCCCAGGGCAAGGAAGCTCTTGAGGGTGCTCATTTCCGGCAAGTACTAGCAGCGGGGCACCGTGGGTGTCAAAAGAGCCTTTGCCGGTGGGGGAGCGTTGGCGCAACGGCTTTCTTCGTGTAGATTCCTCGCGAATGTTCCCGATATGGTGCCTATGGTGTAATGGTTAACACTCGAGCTTGTGGAGCTTGCGATTCGGGTTCAATTCCCGATAGGCACCCATACGACTTTTCTTCTAGAAAACGCCGCAACCGCGGCGTTTTCTGGCTCTGACCCTTATTATTGACTTAGTCAATAATAAGGTGTATAATGTATACGTAGAAGAACCATCAAAAATCCAATACACACACCTATGACTACCAAATCATTCCTCGGGGGCCTTGCCTTCGTTATCCTCCTGTCGCTCGGCATCTGCTTCCTCGGAGACCGCGCAGACGCGGTCCGCGAGCAGCGTCAGGTCCTTGCTCAGGCAGCCGCCCCTCAGGCGACTTCGTCTGACGAGCTCGACCCGCGCTTCTACCACGAGGTGATCACCCTCTCGAACGGCGTGCGCGTCGGCAACCTCGGCTCGATGCGATACCTGCTCGACGTCAACGGTGACCGCATGTCCGGTGGCTACCACTCGATTGAAATCGAGGGCGCTGGCTACATCGCGACGCTCGGTGCGAGGACGTACCGCCTGGATAGCACCGGTGCGGCCTACGAGTTCAAGTGAGCTCAAAAGACCCACGCTCAAATCCGCGCGGCCCAGTGCTGCGCGGATTTTTATTTCACGAAACAGTGGCGGGCGGGGTGGGGGAGAGAACCAGAATTCTCGCCTCGCATTTTCGCAAGAAACCCTGCCGCCCGCGCCGCTTCCCGCCGTGTTCTTGACAGATTCTTCAATAAGTAGAAATCTTTTCCCCGAAATGAACACCTACACAACAGACACTCCTACCGTTGGGTACGCGCTGATCGCGGTCCTCGTCATCGTTGCCTTTGTCGCTCTGGCGCTTGTCGCCCGATTCTTCTCCCTGCGGTCTCGCGCGGCTCGACAAGACAAAGCACTCGTCGAGGCGAAGAGGCTGCTTTCCTTGGCGTCGCGCCCGGCTGGTAATTTCGCCTCATCGAGGCACCGGAGCGGTGATTTGCACGAGTACCGGACCTTCGTTCTCGTGAGGGGGCGAAGAGATCTCATTGGCGCGCTCTGGCACCTCAAGGACCCGGCTGCTCGGCGGGCGTTGCCCGAAGACGACCCAGACCGGAAAATTGCTGATCTCGTTTTCGGCGACGAGACCGTGCCGTAACGAATGGTTCTGACTTAATCTGCCGCGCCGCCCCTCACCCGGGCGGCGCTTTTCTTTTCCTTCGGCTAGGGCCCCCAACATTGACAAAAACCCCAAAAACTATAGAAATAATTTAAGTTTCCTTACAAATGAATACCAATACCACTATCGACCAATTACTCGTCCCGAACGAACCTGTCAGCCAGCCGCCCCTCATATCTTTTGAGGGCGGCAGCGAAATCACCGTCGCCGTGGCGACCCTCGCCCTCGGCGGGGCGGAGCGCGTGGTCCTCGATTGGGCCGCGCGTATCCACCCGCGCTGGCGCGTGCACCTGGTGGTGCTGCGCGACCAGAAGAAGGGAGCCGAATGGCCCGTGCCTGAATTCGTGCGCCTCACCCGCCTCGGCGGCGTGGACGTCATCGATCGGCTGCGGGAAATCGGCCGCGAGGTTGCCGCCTCTGGAATCCCGACCTGCCTGTGCCACCTGCTGCGGGAAGAGGAGCGCAACGCGCTCTCCTCGGCCGGCGCCTTTACGGTGCCGGTGCTGCACAACGCGGCGCAAGGCTGGGTTGAGCCGTCGGCAGGACTCGCCGGCGAGCGCCGCGTCATCGCGGTGTCTCAGGCCGCCGCCGACGATTTGGTCGCGAGCGGCTGGGAAGGGGAGGTGTCCGTTATTCGGCACATCCCGCGCCCGCGAAAGTTTTCCCCGAACGCCCGCGAAGATTTTCGCCGCGCGTGGGGCATACCCGCCGGCGCGACCCTCATCGGCATGGTCGGCGCGGTGAAGCCGCAGAAGAACTACGGATTCGCGCTCGAGGTCTTTGAGGCCATCCGCGCTAAGCGCGACTGCCACCTGGTTATCGTCGGCGGGCCAATCGGCCGCCACGGCAAGCAGACCGCGCAGGAGCTCTACGCCAAAGTCTGCGAGATGGGCCTGCGGGATCGCGTCGCGCTGCCCGGCTTCGTGCCGGACGCCGCGCGCTGCCTGCCGGCCTTCGACCTCGTGCTCAACACGAGCCGCTACGAAGGGTTCAGCATCGCCACCGCCGAAGCGCTCATGGCCGGGAAGCCGGTCATCGCGAGCCGCGTCGGCGGCCAAGGCGAAATGCCGCACCCGGCGCTCTCGCTGATCGAAGCCGACGCTCCCGCGGAAACGTGGGCCTCGTCGGTCGTTGCCGCGCTCGGTTCACCGGTGCCGCAAGACCTGTCCTGGGGCAAAGAGAAAACTTTTCGCCTCTGGACGCTCGCGAGCCTGGCCCGACCCTTCGTGCCGTCCCCGTCGACCCTGTTCGTGACGGCGAACCTCAACGCGGGCGGCGCGCAGCGCTCCCTCGTGAACCTGTCGCAGGCGCTCTCGCCGCGCGATTCGTTCGAGGTGGCCGTCTGCGGCATCTCGACGTCTGGCCGCTTCGCGGAAGACCTCGCGCGCTCCGGCGCCTCTGTCTACCGGACCGCAGAAACGCGGGACCCGTTCGACCACGCCGAGGCGATCGTGCGTCGCGTGTGCGAAGCCCGAATCGGCTCCGTCTGCTTCTGGAACGTCGATCCAAAGGTGAAGCTGCTCGTCGGCTGGGCGCTCGGGTTTACCCGCGCGCGCCTCGTCGACGTCAGCCCCGGCGATAACTCGTTCTCGGAGCTCGGCGGCGTGGCGCAGTTCCAGCTGGCCGTAGGAATCGATTCCGAGGCGCTGTACCGGCGGCTCGACGCGCTCGTGCTCAAGTACGGCGGGCAGCCGCCCAAAGGGTGCGAGCGGAAGACCAAGTTCATCCCGAACGGGGTGCCGGTCCCCGCAGTCAGAAAGCGCGCCTACGCGCTCTCCGGTCCGCCTCGGGTCGCGATTAACGGCCGTATCGTGCCTACCAAGTTTGTCCTCGAAATCATCGCCGCCATGCGTCACGTGTGGCAGACGATTCCCGAGGCCGAGCTGCACGTCTTCGGCGCCGCCGAACCGCGCTGGCGTGAGTACGCCGAGCAGGTGCTCGCGGCCGCGGGGGAGGACGCCGGGAAGAGGATTCTCTTCCGCGGGCCGAACTTCGAAGCCGCTACCCCGTTCACCGACTACGACGCCTACGTCGTCGCGGGCAAAGACCAAGGGTGCCCGAACGCGCTCCTCGAGGCTATGGCTGCCGGCTTGCCGGTGGTTGCCTTCGGAGACGGCGGCACCGCCGAGCAGGTTAAGGACGGGCAGACCGGGCTACTCGTGCCGGACTGCTCGCCCGAAATCTTCGGCGGCGCCATCGCCAAAATTCTGGCCGACCGCGCGCTCGCCGAAAGGCTCGGGCGCGACGGGCAACGGCACGTCACCGCCGCGTTCTCGATGCGGCGAATGGCGGACAATTACCGCGATATCTTCGAAGGGCTCGCGGCGTGAAGATACGAAAACCAAACAAAAAATAGAAAATAATGAAGCAATTACTCCTCAGGGTTAGCGCGGACCGTTCCACGCTCGGCATTCTCTCGATCGGTTCCGGCAGCTGGAGCGTGGCCGCGTCCGCTATGTCGGACCCCGCGTCCAACCTGCCCGATCCGGCCGTTGGCCGCTACCGACTCATCCGCTCCACGGAAATCCCGGAAGCCTTCGAAGAGGCGCGTCGCGCCTACGGCGAGAAGATGCTCTTCTTCCAGGTCGACCAAACGGTCATTCCGCTCCACGCGGGCGATCTGGCCGGAAGCGGCAAGCTCTTGCCGACCGATGGCGGGATTCGCCTCTCGGGCGAAGACTTCCGAAAGCTGATTGAGCAAATCGGCGACGATGCCGACGTGCGCCTCGAGATTCTGGAAACGAAAGAAATCGAGGCGGTGTCGGCGGCCGCGGGGGAGAGGGTTAAGGTTAGCCGTCAGCCGGCGCCGCGCCCGATCCGTCGGGCTTCCTCTTCGCCGTCGCTTCTCGCCTCGTCGGTACCTACCCATCACCACCACACGTCGTTCGGCGACGATATCTGGTTCTGGTACTGGATGTTCTCCGACAGCGGCAATCACCACCACCACGACTACCCGCCGGCCGATACCCACCAGGAGATTCCCGCAGAAGTCCGTACGGATGGTTACGGGGAAGACCCGCCGGCAGAAAAAGCCGAGGCGCTCGCTCCGGACACTTTGCCGGTGGTCTCGCCAGACTTCCTGCCGGTCGAAGAGGTTCAGCCGCCACAAGAAGGCTCGCCGGGTGACCGGGCGGAAGCTCCGCCAGAAGGCGAAGCCGCCGATGCCTCTACGGCGGAAGCTCCAACCGAGGACGGTGCCTCTGATGCCTCCGGCGACGATTCGTCGGGCACCAGCTACTAGGCGCATTCCCACCTCAAAACAGTGCCCAGCTCTCGAGAGCTGGGCACCTTTCTTTTTAGCCTCGGTTAAGAGGGGTAACTGGACTTTTAACAAATATTACGTAGTTTAATTTTAGTAGCCCGGCCGCCGTTCGGCTGGGTTTCTCGTTCCCCGAAAACCAAACAAACCAAAAAACTTAATACCGCATGATCAAGAAAATTCTAGCGGCCGCCTTCCTTGTGGCCGCCACCGTAACGACGTTCGCCGGAGAGGCAAAACCTCAGCCGGACCTCGCGCCGATGAAGCACGCCGTGGCTGCGCTCGATGAGTGCGCCGCCAAAGGCATCATCACCGACGCCCAGGCAAGGCAGGGGACAGACCTCTACCTCGCCCGCGCCAAAGAGGCCGCCGGCCGCGACGTGACCATCATCGACCTGGCAAAGTTCGTCGCTTCAGCTGCCCCGCAGCCAGAAGCCAAGCTCACCGCGCTGCAAAAGTTCGCGGGCCTTGTTACCTTCGTGAACGTTGCGTGGTGCTTCGCCATTATTGTCACGGTCGCCTGCTTCGCCTACCTGGCGCGCGATCTGATCATCTCGCTGATGACAGTCTTCGCGCTGCTGGCGTCCTTGCCGCTGATCGTCTACGAGGTGATCTGCTACCTCGGGAGCGCCGCCGTCGTCTTTTACGCGACGCGCCTCGGCCCCGAGACCGCGCCCTACGTGGCGCTCACCGGCTGCCTGCTCTTCGCGGCGGCCTTGGGCCTCACGTTCCGCGAGCGCGGCTTCCCGAAAATCGAGGCGGCCTCGTTCCTCCTGGCAATCGCCTGGGGCGCGGTGGCCGTTAAGTTCGATAGTCAGCTCATCGGCTTCTTCTCGGTTATCGCCCTCATGTCGGGCCTCGGCTTCTCGGCGGCTTCGACGCCGCTGTGCTACGCCATCGGCTTCCGCGATCGAGATGCCATCGGCCGCGCCACGTCGGCCAGCTTCATGATTCTCGCCGCGTACGTCACGGCTCACATCTACGGACAGTCGAATCCGATTGCCAAAATATTCGAACCGGGGGCGCTCTTCATGGGCACCTTCGTCGGCTACATCGGCGTTCTGATTTCCTCGTCTCGTTTCTACTGCGAGGCGAGCGACAATTCCTACGCTCTCCGGCAGTTCTTCGCGGTGGCGCTCGGCGTGGCCGCGCTCTACTTCGGATCGGTCTGGCAGATCTCCGAGCTGCAGAAGATTGGAGGCACGTTCTTCGCGCTGTACATCATCGAGAAGTTCACCGACATTCCGGCTGGGAGCGCCCGCGGCTACGCGGTCATTGGCCTGGCCCTGTCGGGCGCCGTCTACTGGTTCTGCCTGGCCTTCAAGCAAAACCCTGACTTCTGGCGCGCCTACCTGGTGTTCTAGTCCCTCTCCGGCGTCCCGTACCTCGCGGGCGCCTTTTCTTTTTCCTTCCCGGCAAATTCCCGACTATTGACATTTTTATATAATAATGTTTACCTCCCGAACAAATGCGGCAAAAGCTGCATAGATCCACTCAAAACCGAAAACTATGAAAAAAGTCGTCATCAGCGGCACCGATGTGCCCGTGTCAGGAACCGGAGTTAGCGAAGACCAGCTCGACCACGCGCTCGCGTCGTCGGTGCTCGGACGCTGGCTCAGATCCATGGAAAAGTTCGCCGCCACCTACCCGGTGGAGAGCATCGAGGTCACCGCCGTCGATTACCGCGGCCGACCAGGGCCCACAATGGTCATGTTCGTCCGCCTCCGCATCAAAGCGGCCAACGCGCCGTTCGCCCAAATTGTTGAGCTCCGCGGCGACACCGTCGTGATGCTTCCCGTTTTCCGCTCCGAGGGCCGAGACTACACCGTCCTCGTCATTCAGCCGCGGATCGCGGTTGGCGACACGGCTCTCGTCGAGGTGCCTGCGGGCATGGTCGATGGCGGCACGTTTGCCGGCGCCGTGGCTCACGAGCTCGAAGAAGAGCTGGGGATGACGTTTTCGGTCGAGGAGCTCATCGAGCTCAGCCCCGAAACCATTCTCTTCTCTCCCGGTCTTCTCGATGAAGGCGCGCGTTTCTACGCCGTCGTCCGCGAGATGGGCCGAGAAGAACTGACCACGCTCCAGGGAAAGGCTACCGGCCTCGTCGAAGAAGGTGAGAAAATCACGCTGCACGTCGTGCCGCTCGATGAACTCCTTTCGCACACGCGGGACGGCAAAGCGCTCATCGCGCTTGCCCTCTATAATGCCCACCTGGCCAAGAAATAGGCCGCTGCAAAAAGAACAACAAAAACGAAAACGAAAAATAAAAAGGCAAAAATACATGAAAAAACGCATCATCATCATCGGCGACTTCCTCAAAGACCTCGACGACGAGCACACGCTCGCCCTCCTGTCTGGCATTCTCAAGCGCGACGCATCTCTGGAGCTTGCCTGCGTTATCGGCAACCTGGCCCCCGCGATGCTCCGCGCCCAAGGCGCCAAAGGAACGCTGCAGCAGCTCGGCCTCGGGCATGTCCCGGTCGGCGTCGGCTCTGCTGTGTTTGAGGGGAAGGTTCACCCGTACGAATCTGCTGTGCCGTATCTCGCCGGTGAGTCCGAGGTGGACCCTGACGGCCTCGCCCTCCTGGTCAAAACCCTTGAGTCATCCGAAGACGGCCAGGTCATTCTCGTGCTGCAGTCTGGGTTTACCGATGCGGCAGACCTGCTCCGCGGCCACGCCGCTCTGTGCGTCAGCAAAATCTCTTCGGTGGCCATGATGGCTGGCGTGGTGACAGCTGACGAAAAGGTGAAGCTGGATGACGAGGGATTCATCTCTCCGAACAACGCCAACAACATCACGTTCGATTCCGAGTCCGGCGCATTCGTTTACCGCACGCTGCAAGATCTTGGCATCCCCATGGTCATCACCACGCGTGACAGCGCCTACGCCTGCCAGATCCCTTTCACGGTTTACGACCAGATGGAGGCTACCGGCAATCCGGTCGGCGCGTGCCTTAAGGGGCGCCAGAAGCCTTCCCTCCAGGGTCTCTGGGAAGCCGCCTGTTCTGAGTCTGGATCCAAAATTCGCGGCACGCTTCCCGACGACCGTAACCGCGGCTGGTTCGTGAAGGTGTTCTGCGGCGGGAAAGACCCTGGCATTGGTGACGGCGAAGACATCTGGCCTTTTGTGGGGGCATTCAACCTCTACGATCCGGTCAATCTTGTCGCGGCGATTCCATCGCTGCGCGAGGAATATTTCGCCCCTGATCTCGTTGAGGTCAAAGGTGTCGGCCACCTGGTCATCGGTGTTTCCTCTGGCCGTCACGGCCTCAAGGATGTCGACGGTCTCCGCCGCTTCCTGGTTGAGACGGAGGTTTCCGGCCTGTCCTGATCGCTGACTGAAAAAATTCGGCGCCCGCACCTCGCGGGCGCCTTTTCTTTTTCTCCTGCGGCACTTCCCGAACCTTCATTTTTCGGCTATACAATCGGCCTGTGAAAAAGAAAATCTTCGCCGCCGTAATCGTCCTGCTCGCCGTTGTCGCGACCGCCTATTCCTACCGTCAGGGTGGGGAAGCGACCGTTCCCCCGGTGACGCCAGCGGCCACTTCGACCGCGGCTACCTCAACCCCTGCCACCTCAACGTCCGTCGTTAAGCCGGTTCCCGTGAAGCCGGTAACCCCGACTCCGGCCTACGTCGGCCGCCCGCAGTTCATCGCTGGTCCGGTCGCGTCGCTCACGAGCGACGGCTTCGTCATTCGCATCAGCGCCGAGAAGAGCCGAAACATCGTCACCGACGGAAACACCCTGTTCCGCCGCTACTCCGAGGACGGCGCAGTTCTCGAGATCATGCCCGCCTCGGACGTCGTGCCCGGCATGAGCGTCCGCGTTGTCGGCACCTCGACCCCGAGCGGCGCGACCTGGGCCGCCAAGGTGACGACCGGTAAGGCGGCCGCCACCACGACCGCGCAGACGATCACGCTCTAGCGAGCCTGCCGTGCCAGGCCAGTTTCCCGGGCTTCGGCTACCGCGCTGCTAGAATCCGGGCGTGTCCCCGAAAATACTCCTTCACCTCGCCATTGAGTTCGGGCCTATCCTCATCTTCTCGGCGATTTCGGGCTACGTCGGCTTTCTGCCGGCGGTCGCCGTTTTCGTGGCGCTCACCGCGCTCGCCCTCGTCGCGGCGTTCGTCGAGAGCCGTCGCATCGCCTGGTTCCCGCTGATCGTCGGGGTCATCGTGCTCGGCTTCGGCTTCCTCGCGCTCGCGCTCGCGGACCCATTCTTCTTCATCATCAAAGACACGCTCTACAACGGCGCGTTCGCCCTGGTGCTCTTCGCCGGCCTCGCGTTCCGCCGGCCGCTCCTTCGGCCGCTCTTCGGCGACCTCTTCGCCATGACCGACCGCGGCTGGACAACCCTCACCTGGCGCTGGGCAACCATGTTCGCCCTGCTCACCGCGGCGAACGAGATCGCCCGCGCGCTCCTGTCGGACGAGGCGTGGGTCGGCTACAAGGTGCTGGCTACGGTCGCGACCGCGGCCTTCGCCCTGTACCAGTTCCGGCTGTCGCGCGCCGAGCGCCTGCCAGGCTCGAGCCCGTGGGGCATGCGACTGAACGCGCCGCACGGGGACATTGTTCCTTAAGGCGGGGCAGCGAGGGCAAAAGAAAACCGCCCGCGCCTTTGGCGCGGGCGGGAAGTTAGGAGAGCATCTCAAGGTCGCCGTCGAGCACGTCCAGGATCCGAACGTCGACGTTCGGGAACTCCTTGAAGCTGCCGCCGCGAATGACCGGATAGCCAACCGCGGGGTAGCAGCCAAGCAGATCGCAGAAGCGAACCTGACGTCCGTTGATGCGCTCGATTTCGGCGAAGATGCCCCGCGTGAGCTTCAGGCACTCTACGCTGAATTGGTGAGCCGCTAAGCCTGCCGGGATGCTCGCCCAGTCTGCTGGGTTTGCGTACGGGAGGATGTAGGGCATCGACAGATTTCCGCCGGTCGGCGTGTGCAGCGCGTGGAGGCTCGACTGCACCGAAATCCCCACCACGCGGCCGCAGTTGGGCACGAAGGGGAAGAAGTCGTGCGTCGGCATCCAGTCCACCGGGTTCTCGAGTCGGTGAGAGCACAGCACCTCGCCCTCGAAGTTCTGAGCAATCGTTTTGGCCGCCTCGGGGAAGAGAATTCCCATCACGATAGCCACCACGTGCACGCCGCAGGTCTTGAGCTCCTGGAGCGTCTGGCAGAGGGTTGCCCCGGTGAAGGATCCGTCTTCGACGATGATTACGCGCTGTCCTCCGAGGGCCGCCGCGAGCCGGCGGACCTGGCTGGAGAGAATCGGGTGCCCTGGTCGCCCAGAGATTCCGAGAATCTTGCCGTCCATGTCGACCACGCGGTTAATCTGCAGGCAGAGGCCGCCGGTGTCGTACGTGACGAGCGGCGCCGTCGAGACGACGCGGGCGTCCGGGTGGCGCTGCCTCATTTCGTGAACGCGCGCGGCGAGGCTGTCGCAGAGATCGGCGAAGGGGATGCTCACGACCGAAAAGCCGGTCCCGGTGAGCGCCCGATCAACCGACTGTCGGAGCTTCGTCTCTACGTCTTCGACGAAGGACGCGCTGGGTGGCCGAAGCTCGAGACGTTTGAAGGCGTCGAGGGCGTGCCCGAGGCTAGTGGTGAGCACGTACTCCGTGCCCGAGTGGTGGCCGACGGTGTCGGCTGGCGAGGATTGGTCTGTCATAGGTTTTGGGGTATTTGGTTTTGGTGGCGATTTTCATTTTTGACGGAACTGGCGGGCGAGAATCGACGGCCGGTTTGGGGCAACATACTGTTCTAGCTAAAAACGTTGTCAATCTTGCGAATTTACTTGGCGCGTGTGATATTCCGGCTCGCCACCATCTCCCCATGAACGAAAGCACCGAAACTTCGCGCCCGTGCATCGTGAGCGTCGACACCGGCGTCGACGACGCGCTGGCGCTCCTGCTCGCGTCGCGGCTCGACCGCTCGCGCGTTGTCGCCGTAACCGTTTCGGGCGGCAACGTCACCCGCGACGAAGCGCTGCGCAATACCCGCGCGGTGCTCGCCCTTGCGGGCTGGGACGTGCCTGTTTTTTCGGGTGCCACCACCCCGATTTCCCGCGACTCTTACGTGTACGCCTACGACTACCACGGCGGCAACGGGCTCTGCGACGTGGGCCTCCCCGAGGGCGCCGAAGCCTCGCCTGAGCCGGCCGCCGAGGCCATCGTCCGAATTTCGCGCGAGCTTGGCGTTATCGATTTCGTCTGCCTCGACGCGCCGACCAACCTGGCGCAGGCGCTCGAGCTCGACCCGTCGCTCGCCGGCCGCCTCGGGCGCGTCGTCATGATGGGCGGCGCCGTCGATGTGCCAGGCAACCAGACCGCACACGCCGAGTTCAACTTTTTCCAGGATCCTGGTGCCGTCGCCCGCGTCTTTGGCTGCGGCGCGCCAATCTTCCTGGTGCCGCTCGACGTCACGAACGCCTGCTTCGTCGACGAGGCCGATGTGGCGCCGCTCGCGGGGGAGGGGGCTATCGGCGCTTTTTTGGCCGAGGCTGTGCGCAACTGGTACGGCTTCTTCGGCCGCCCCAAGGAGCGTCGCTTCGAGCTGTACGACCCGCTCGCGCTCGGCTGGGCTCTCGACGGTCAGTTCCTCGAGTTCGAGCGCGCGCCGCTCGGCGTTGTCGAGTCTGGCGACGAGGCCGGCCGCATCGTTCGCGGCGGGCCTTTCAACATTTCTTTCGCGAAGCGCGTCGATGCGGCGGGGTTCGTCCGCTTCTTTTTCCAGACCATCTTCTCTGGCTATGGGCGGCGCTAGCGACTTTCCGATTCGCGCGCTCGTCCTCTCTGACCTGGACGGGACCCTCATCGATCAGCGCTACGAGCTGACGGTTTCCCCCGAGGACCTTCGCGCTGCCGTCCGTGAAGTTTCGGCTGCCGGCGGCCTCGTGGGCGTGAGCTCGGATTCGTCGCTCGAGCGAATCGCCAGATTCTCCCTCGGGCAAGGTTTGGTTGGCCCAATTGTCGCCGAGCGCGGCGCGGTTTGGGCTCCTTCGCCAGACGGCCTAGAGGAAGCGGCTACCTCCCGTCCCGATGCCGCGAGCTTCTCCCGCGCCCGAGACATTTTTGTGTCCGCGCTCGAATCTGACCCAACGGTCATGCTCGAGGTGGGCGACGTCAATCGTCGATCCCGCGATCTGCTCGGCGCCAGGGTCGACGCAGGTTTCGGTCGCGTCGTTTTGGTGAACGGCGAGCGTCGCGGCAGCCTCTCTTTCTACGGTTTTGTTTCCCGCGACGGCGCGTGGGCCATTGACC
>JBILMG010000058.1:0-3118 GCA_044375695.1 Minisyncoccia bacterium
TCCTCGCGGAACGCCTTATCGGCGAGCATGCGGTTGACCGACAGGAGCGTCGCGTTCGGGTACTCCAAGAGCGCGAGAATGGTGTTGGAGAGGATGTACTCCATACGCGCCGACCACGCGTCCTGCCAAATCTTCTTGAAGGCCGACATGAGGCCCGAGGCCACAATGTGGCGACGGTCGAAGCCCACGTCCTCCATGACGTTGAAAGAAATCGGGTGCTCGAGGTCGAACGGCGCGAAGTACAGCACGTCTTTGACGCGATTCTCCGGCACGAACTCGAGGAGCTCTTCGGCGAAGGATCCGTGCGGGTCGATGATCACGACGCCGTGGCCGTTCTGCACGTCCTGGATGGCCATGTTCAAGAGGAGCGTGGATTTACCCATACCCGTCTTGCCGATGACGTAGGTGTGCTTGGCCCGGTCCTTCGCCTTGATGCCGAACGGCGTGCGCGAGTTGCGCGCGTCGGTCTCGGCGAAGTACGTGACTTTATTAGGATCGTCCATCGGAGGTGATTCTACCAGCGCCGCGCGCAAACGTAGTCTCCGGGGCGTGGAAAAAGAAAAGCCGACCAGGACGGTCGGCTCGGATCAGCGCAAAAGCGCCAGCTGCTTTTTGATTGCCGTCGGCACCTTGAAGCCTCGCCAGCGAACGGGGCAGGCATCGCAGGAACTGAAATCGGGAGCCCAGCGTTCGACCGCGACGGTCTCGCCGCGGGCGAGGCGCTGGAGCGCCCAGACGTAGCAGTCTACGGCGAACCGCTGACGGTCTTCGAAAGGGCGGCTGAGCACCAGCTGCTCGCTCCGGTCGGCAGCCTCGCGGAGCGAGACCACCTGGCAGCCGCGGCGGGCCTGCTCCTCGGCCCAATCGAGGAAGAGCTGCGCCTCGACCAGAAGGCAGGCGCGGCTGACCTCAAAAAATTGGAGCAGGCTCTGGGCGGAAATTTCGGGAGGGGAAAGAGCTTTCATTCCCCCGACCTTACGCCTCCGAAGCCGAGGGGCGCAAGCCCCTGCCCTACTCGGCCTGGAGCGCCGCGGGCGTGTAGCGGTTGGACGGGTCCCACAGCATGTAGCCCGGGGCGCCGACCTCGGCGGTCGCGTCAATCTGCGCGCGCACGTCGGCCGCGTCGTAGTCGCCGCCGTAATCGAAATCCTGAATCCAGGCGCGCAGCTGCTTGGGCGAAACCTTGGCGCGCACCGCGGCCGGGGTGGTCGAAGCCGTGGCGAGCGCGTTCGCCCGATCAACGGCGAAGCGCATCGCGTCGCGCACCACGCCGCCGGGGTTGTCGTTCGGATTGCCGTAGCCGTTCCAGCCGTGCGGGTAGTGCGACGGGTAGACCATCGGCGCGAGGAAGTCAAAGTAGGTGAGGCCGTCCTCGAGAATCTGGCCGATGCCCATGTCGTCCGCGGCGTTGGTGGTCATGCCGAAGAAGTCGGCCGAGGTGTACGGCGCGCCGTCCTCAATCTCGGCGTCGAGGTAGGCGAAGAACTCGCGCAGCACCGAGGCTTTCACGTTCTCCTCGTCAAGCTTGAGGCGCTCGCCCGAGTACGGGTAGACCGCCGCCGAAACGTCGCCGTCGGTCGGGTAGCGCACGTAGTCGAAGTTGATCTCGTCGAAGCCGAGCTCGTAGGAAGCCTTAGCCAGGCCGACCACCTTTTCCCAGTAGGGCTTGGCGCCCGCATCGACGAAGGCGATACCCTTGCGGTCCTGCCAAACGGAACCGTCCGCGCGCTGCACCGCCTGCGAGGGGTTCGCCTTCGCGTAGAGCGGATCCTGGAAAACGGTCACGCGCGCGATGCGAAAAATCCCCTTCTCGCCCAGCTCCGCCAGAAACTCTTTCATGTCGGGTACCGTGCAGCCCTCGCCGCCGGCAAAGGCCGCGGCCAGCGCCGGGTCTTCAATCTCGAAAGAGACGGTGCCACTCCAGTCTTTGACGTCGATGATGAGCGCGTTCACCTCGGTCTCCTCGGCCAGCTTCACGAGCTTGCCGCGCAGCTCCGGCGATGCCGCGTAGCAGGAGGTGATGTAGGCGGCGCGCACCGGATCGGGCAGCGGCACGCGGGTCACCTCAGGAGCCGGAGGCAGCTCGGCCAGAGCGGGCGCCTCTTCGGCAGCGACGCCGCCCGGCACGTACTCGCGAGCCCGAGCCTCGGGCAGAAAAACGAAAGCGGCGTAACCGGCCGCCAGCAAAACGGCGCCACCTACCAGGACGAACCCGCCGCTAAGCTTCTTGCCCTGAGACATTCGTTTCTTCAGGGGCAGCCGCGGCCGGGTCGCAGACGGCGCAGCCGCCGCCGCTGCAGCACGAACGACGGAAGACGGCGCGGGCCATATCGCCGATCGGGAAAGCGAGCGCAATCACCGCGACGCCGAGCAGGTACAGGGCCGACGCCTCCCACGCGAACGGGAGCGGCACGCCGACGAACGGGAACACGAGGACGAGGACGCCGACGACAATCTGGAACGCGCGCTGCTTCTTCATAGGTGCGCGGATTATACGGCCCCGAGAGGCTTCGGCGCAAAGAGCGCCGCTAGCGAGCGGCGACGACGGCCACGAACTCGCCGCGCGCCTTGTTGGGGTCGGCCTCGATGCGAGCCAGGAGCTCGGCGGCGGTGCCGCGCGCCACCTCCTCGAAAACCTTGGTGAGCTCTCGCGCGAGGGCAATCTGCCGATCCGGCGCGAATTCCGCGAGGGCCGCGAGCGCCTTGCCGATGCGGTGAGGCGATTCGTAGAAGACGCTGGCGCGATCATCGGCGGCGATCCCCTTCAGGATGGTCTCCCTCCCCTTCTTGTGCGGCAGGAAGCCGTAGAAAGTGAAAGACGGGGATGGCACGCCGGCAATCGAAACAGCCGCGGCCAGAGCGGAGGCGCCGGGGATCGCCTCGATTTTCGTCTCGGGCAAACGCTCGGCCACCAGAGAAACGAAGGTGCCGCCGGGATCCGAGATACCGGGCGTGCCGGCGTCCGAAACCAGGGCCACGTGGCCGCCCTCGGCGAGCACGTCGACCGCCTTTCGCGCGCCGCCCGAGACCCCACTCACCCCATCTCTCCCTGTCGGGAGGGCCCGCTCGTTCGACGGGAAGCTGGCCAGTCGCCCCTTAGCCTCGATGCCGTGGTGCG
>JBILMG010000059.1:0-3023 GCA_044375695.1 Minisyncoccia bacterium
GACCGCCACCAGGGCGGCGAGGTAGAGCTTGCGTCGGGTTCGGGAGAGCGGAGCCATCTGGTTCTTGCGGCGAATGCTACCGCGCCGGCGCCGGAGCCGCGTCCACAGGGGCGCCGCCGCGCGCCTTAGGCGTCACCCAGAAGCCCATGTAGCGGCCGAGCATCAGGCGGGTCTGCGCGTCGAGACCCGGAATCGCGCCGAACACGATGATGTGAATCGGCACGAGAATCCACTGCACGAACATCGCGAAGTAGCGGCGGCGCTTGCCGGGCAGGTGCGCCGGGTACGGCGGCAGGAGCGTGAGGCCGATAATCGCGGAGAGCAGCAGCCCGGCCATGGCAACCGTCATGAGCACGCTGGTGACGGTCGGCAGGTTGTAGGCGAGCACGGACGAGTTGAAGTGGCGCCCGCCGAGAATTATCGGCAGCCAGCCCAGGAGCATGATGATCAGCGGGTTCGTGGCGAGCGACCAGTAGCCTTCGAGCTGCGTGAGCGCGGTGCGAATCTTCAGGCGCAGCGGCATCGTCGGGTGGCGGAGGATGTGGTACAGGAGGTACGGCACGTTCTCGGCGCCCCAGCACCAGCGGCGATGCTGCTTGTACACGTTCTGGGCGGTCTGGAGAATCGACGGCGCGAGGTTCGCATCCATGGAAATCGGGTAGGCAATCGGCACCACGCGGTAGTTGCCGCCGTGGGCGAAGAAGAGGTTCCAGAAGATGCGCGAATCTTCCGACACCATGTTGCGCTGCCAGTAGTTAACCCGGCGCAGCGTCGAGAACGGCACGGCGTGCGAAGAGAAGGTCACCAGGCGCTCCGGGCGCTCCTGCTCGATCATCTGCCAGTAGGTTGAGGACAGCGCCGCCACGCGAGAGAACGCCGGCGCGTACCAAATGTTGTTGTTGTAGAGCGGCACCGGCTGGAACGAGGCGCGGGACGGATCCGGGTCGCCCAGGAAGTGCCAGGTGAGGCAGCTGAAGTAGGCCGGGCCGGCCACCGTATCGATGTCGAACGCCGAGACGAGCACGTTGTCCTGATCGAGGCCGCGCGGCTCGAGGAGCTCGACGCGGGCGCGCTCGGCGGCGAAGGAGATGTTCGAGCCCTTGCCCGGCATCTCGCCCGGCAAATCAGCCGGGTGCACCGAGAGCAGGAAGCCGCCGAAGCGCGGGCCAAATTCCGCTTCCATCTTTCGGCCGAGCGCGGCGGCCTCCTCCCCCGCCCGCTCCTCGGCGGCGAGCACCACCAAAATTTTGGAAAGATCGTACTCGGCTGCGGCGAGCGCCTCGAGCGTGCCGCGCACGACGGTTTCGTCTTCCCTGTAGTACGGCAAGAGCACCAGGTGCGAGACCGCGTCGCGTCGGACGCCAAAGTCGGCCTCGAGCTTGGCGCGCCAATCGAGCTTCACGTTGGCCTTCATTCGCGCCCAGTTGTGGCGGTGGTGAATCGACAGGCTGACCGTCTTGAGGAGCCAGTACAGGTCGAAGGCGATGATGAGGTAGCTCGCGGCCACCGGCGCGGCGGCCGAGATGACCACCGCGAAGATGAGGGTGCCCCACGAGAGGATGCCGGGCAGCATTTCGAGGAAACGGTACAGGCGGCGCTCTCTACCCGCCGGCAGGTCAGCGGCGCGGCCAGCCGCAATAGACGGCGGCAGGTAGAGCGGGGCCTCGGGAGAGCCCGGGCGGGCGTTTTCGGTCATAGCCCAATGAATCTAGCAGAGCCTGACGGGGGCGTGCTAGCGTCCCCGTGGAACAACCTTCTCAAAATCCATGAAAGAAAATAGCCAAAAATCCGGGCGCGTGGCGCCCTTCATCCTCACCGGAGGCCCGTGCGCCGGAAAAACAACCGTAATCGGAGACGTGGTTAAGCGCCTCGAAAGCTACGGCTGGAAAGTGCTCGTCAAACCCGAAGGGGCGACGCTCGCCATGTCGAGCCAAATGTCCCCCGAAAACCTCGGCGTGCCCATTTTCCAAGAGCAACTCCTCTGGTTCGAGCTCGAGCTCGAGAGCCGTTTCCGAAAAGCCGCCGAACGCCTCGCCGAGCAGGGGCACATGGTCGCGATTGTCTGTGATCGCACCTGGTACGACGGCATCGCCTACACAGAGCCAGAGCAGTGGGCTCGACTGGTCGCCGAAAGCGGCGCCCATAACCGCCTCCCGCTCACCGGCTACGAAGGTGTCATCCACCTGGTCACCGCCGCTGACGGCGCAGCCGAGCACTACACGCTCTCGAACAACCCGCACCGGAAAGAGCGCGCCCTAGAAGAGGCGGTAGCCAAAGATGTGGCGCTTCGCCACGCGTACCAGCACGTAGATCACCGGCACGTAATCGGCAACGCCGACGGATGGGACAGGAAGCGTCACCGGGCCGTCATGGCCGTGTGCAACCTTCTAGGCGTCCCCGAGCCGAAAGAGATTGAACGCAAGTTCCTCGTGAGGAGCTTCGACGCTGCTCGGCTCGCGAGCGTGACGCCGGTTATGGTCGAAATCGAGCAGTTCTACGCACCAGACGGCATGAGGTTTCGCTCGAGGACGCTGGCCGACGGCGGCCAGACCTTCAGCCGCACCCACAAGCGGGACGTGCCGGGTAAACCCGAAGAGCGCATTGAGGCAACGTGGGGTATCGGCGCCGCCGAGTTCCACAAGGCCAGGCTCGAGAACGCCAGTGCGCCGCGCATCAAGAAGGTACGCTTCTGCTTCGACCACCAGCACTACCGCCTCGAGCTCGATCGCTTCGACGGGCTCGACGGGCTCGTCATGCTCGAGATTGAGACGGCAACGCCGAACGAAGATGTGCCGATTCCCGACTGGATCAAGGTCGAGCGCGAGGTGACCAGCGAAGTTGCCTACCGCAACCACGCGTTGGCCGCCGCCGGCTAACGAACCAGCCCGGCGCCTAAGGGCGCCGGGCTTTTCTTTTTCCTGAGCCGCCCCTCGGGTTCGAACCGAGGACCTGCTGTTTACAAAACAGCTGCTCTACCAACTGAGCTAGGGCGGCCGACGCGGCTATGCTAGCGCGCGGATGTG
>JBILMG010000060.1:0-2942 GCA_044375695.1 Minisyncoccia bacterium
GCGAAACGGTCGCCACCAGGAACATCCCTTCGGGAACCTTAAGGCGCGCCCGCAGCTCGGGGTCTGGCCGGGCAGACGAGAACGCCGCGACGTCGGCGCCATTTGGCACCACGTCGACCGGGCAGGTAGCGCCCCACGACCGCGCCCAGTCCGCGAGGTAGCGCGAGATAGCCTGCACGCGGCTAGCCCGGCGGAACGCGCTCGCGAAAATCGGCTTAATGAAGCGCGCCTCGCGGGCAATTTCCTCAGGCGGCGTGCCTTCCTGCAGGGTCAAAAGGAAACGGGGATGCGCCTCGGCGCGAGGCGTCAGCGCCAGAAAGATTCGCGCCGCCGCGCCGCCGAACGCCGCCATCACGCCCCACAGAACCGCGTACGGCGTCTCGCGGTGGCGCCGGCGCGCGGCGAGCGCCGCCAGGAACGGGTACGCCACCTTGAGCGCGAAGCCGCGAAGCCCGGACGCCTGGCTCGGACGGGCGCCCGGCCACCCCCACCCGACGCGGATAACCCGCGCGCCGCCGAAGTTCTCGATTGCCGGCTCCGACGAATCGAAACGCGCAGCGTACACGTCGAAATCGAAACGCCCGGCGAGGCGCTCGGAAATTTCCTTAATCGCGATTTCGGCCCCGCCGACAAAGCTCGGCAGGTAGCCGAGGGTGAAGACCGCGATGCGGGGCCTGGCTTCGCTCACGTGAATCAATCTACCCCAGCCTAGTCCTCGGCGTCGAGGATGGCGCGGAGCTCGTCGTCAGGAATGCCGCGGGGGCGAGGGCGTACCGGCGCCGCGGGGGCGGCCGCGAGCGGCGCCACGGCGGCGGCGAGCGAGTCGGCGGCTGGCGACGCCTGCTGTGCGGCTGGTGCAGGTGACTGCGCCGCAACGGCCGCAGGCGCAGGCGCAGGCGCAGGCGCAGGCGCAGGCGCAGGCGCAGGCGCAGGCGCAGTAAATTCTGGCGCAACCTGGCGCGCGCGTCCTTCGGGAGAAACGAAGGCGGCCGGCGCGGGGCGAGGAGACTCTGGCGCAACCGGCGACACAACCGGAGTCGGGCGCGGCGGCAGCGGACCGTTAGCCGGCTTCCCTTCCGTCTTCTGCGAGACGGCGACGTTCGGCTCGGGCGCGCGAGCCAGGGGCGCCGCGGGCGGCTTTGGTTCAGCCGCGCCAGGCTTCATGCCGCCGAGCGTCGCCGCGAGCGCGTCGCGCAGCGCCGCCTTGCGATCTTCGTCGGCATCCTTCTTGAACTGCCCTGGCGCCGGAGATTTTTTGAGCAGCTCGGTCAGGTGAATAGGCTCGGGATCTTTAGCGGGACGCGCCTCGTGCGAGCCGACGCGCGCGGCGCCGTTGCCGGCGACCGGTACGACACCGGCTTCCTGCTCGATCTCGCGCAGGAAAGAAATGATTTCATCCTTAGAAGCAGGATCAATCGCCGGCTTCCCCGCGGGAACTTTCGCGGGTGCAGCCGACGTCGGCGTCGGCGATGGCGACGGGAGCGCGACCGGCAAGACAGGCTTCTCTTCCCGTGAAACGGGAGGCGTCACGCGCCGCGGCTCTTCCCGGGGGATGCGCGGAGGTTGCTGCGGCGCGGGCGGCCGTGACGGCGAACGCCCTTCGTCCGACCTGGACGAAGACCTGTCGGGCGCCGGAGCCGGGCGCGGCGCGAAAGCTTCAGGTCTCGGAGCCGAAGTTTCTTCCCGGCGCGGCGGCAGGGCCTCGCGAGACGCGGGGACAGTTCCGGGAGCGGCGCCGGGAACGGCAGAGACAAAGCTGGGAGCAGCCGGACGGGGCGCTCCAGTTTTCGGAGCATCGATTGCTCCTGGACCCGGCACCCGCACGAACGGTTTCGGCGCGTCGATGGCGCCAGGACCCGGAATGCGCACGAACGTCGAAGGTGCCGGCTGGCTGTCGCCCCGCGGACCGTCGTCGCGGCGCGGCGGACGAGAATCGCCGCCAAAGCCCCCCGCCCCTCCGGGGCCGCCCGGCTTCGGGCCAAACTTCGGCTTCTTCTTGGAGGCCGCTTCGGCCTGGGCCGCCGCCGCCTGCGCCTCGATGTCGGCCACGAAGGCGTTCTCCACCTCCACGCGAGACTGCGCGTACCCGCGGCGGGATGATTCGATGATCTCGGCGACGAAGCTCTTGGGCGGCTTCGCAATCGGCGGCAAGGTCTTCGCCGAGAAAGGCTTCGAGCCGACGCCGTCGATCATGAGGCGGAGGTAAATCTGCGTGAACCCTAGGTTCACAATGTCCTGCGCCAGGAAAACCGGCGCGAACTCTTTCTCGAAAACCTCCGCGTCGAAGGAACCCACGCGGAAGACAATCATGGTGCCCACGTTGCCGAACACGGCCGAGCGCACCTCTTCCGGCATCTGCTCCACGTACTGGTGCGCGATGGTGAGCGCCAGCTTGTACTTACGCGCCTCGGAGAGAATGTCGGCGAACGACTCGTTGGCGAACGTCTGGAACTCGTCTACGTACAGGTAGCAGTTCGGCAGCTTCTTGAGCACGTCCGGCGAAACGTCGGCGCGCGACATGGCCGAGAGGTACGTCTTCGTTACGAAGAGCGAGCCGAGCAGCGTCGAGGCCACCTCGCCGATGCGGCCCTTCGAGAGGTTGGCAATGAGAATCTTCCCCTCGTCCATCATCTGGCGAATTTCGAAGGAAGATTTGGGCTGGCCGAGAATGTTGCGGATGACGGGGTTCGAGGTGAACTGGCCGACCTTGTTCTGAATGGCGGGCGTCGCCTCGGCCGCGAAGCGCTCGGTGTAGTTGGCGAACTCGTTGACCCAGAAAGACCTGACGCCCGGGTCGGTCACGGTCGACACGACATCCTCGCGGAACGCCTTATCGGCGAGCATGCGGTTGACCGACAGGAGCGTCGCGTTCGGGTACTCCAAGAGCGCGAGAATGGTGTTGGAGAGGATGTACTCCATACGCGCCGACCACGCGTCCTGCC
>JBILMG010000061.1:0-2905 GCA_044375695.1 Minisyncoccia bacterium
GCTCTGGCGCTCCATGACGGCGATCGCCCGGGAGAGCGGCAGCCCGGCTTCGATCATGGCGCCGAGCGACCGACCGAAAATAATTTTCTCGTGGGCCGAGACGCGACCAAAGAGCCCGCCCACGCGCGCGGCCAGACGAGACGGAACTTTGGCTGGCTCAGCCGACAGGAGCGTCAGCCCCTCGAGGCGAAGCTCCTCGTTGAGCGTGAACCGGTCCGGAGACTCGCGGGTTCCCTCGGCGATGTGCCCGGACGGATCGGTGGCGCGGTAGTTTAGCTTCATTGCCTCTAGGGCTACTCGCTGATCACGCGCAGCACTTCCTCGACCGTCGTCTGCCCCAGAACCGCCTTGAAAATGCCGTCCTCGATCATGGTGAGCATGCCTTCGGCCTTGGCCTGCTGCTCAATCTTATTGTCCGGCGCGCCGGAAATGATGAGCTGGCGAATCGGCTCGGAAACGGCCATGATTTCGTGGATGCCGATGCGGCCGCGGTAGCCATCGTCGTCCCCCTGCGGAACCGGCCGGAAGAACGGCACGTCTGCCCAGGTGGCGTCCTTTTTCACGACGCCTTCATCCTGGAGAGCCTTCATGACCCGCGCGAGGTCGACGGTCTTCTCGAGCGCCGCGAGACCAGCCTTGGTGAGCACGTACTTCTCGCGCTTCGCCCCGAGCTTGCGCACGAGGCGCTGCGCGATGATCACCCGCAGGGTCGAAACCAAGAGGAACGGCTGGGCGCCCATATCGACGAGGCGCGGAACAGCGCCGGCCGCCGAGTTGGTGTGCAGGGTCGAGAGCACCAGGTGACCGGTGAGCGCGGCGTTGATAGCCAGCGAGGCGGTTTCGCCGTCACGGATTTCTCCCACCATGATGATATCTGGGTCCTGACGCACCAGAGAGCGCAGCCCGTCAGAGAAGGTGAAGCCGATATCGGCGTTCACCTGCGTCTGATTCACCCGCTTGAGCTGGTACTCGACCGGGTCCTCAATGGTCGAGATATTCACGTCCGGCGTATTGAGGAGGTCGAGCGTCGTGTAGAGGGTCGTCGACTTGCCGGATCCGGTCGGTCCGGTGGTCAGAATGAGGCCGGTAGTCTGCCGCATCGCGGCGTGAATACGCTCGAGGCCTTCGCCGTGAAAGCCGAGGCCTTCCAAGGTGAAGCCGCCGCCGCCTTCGCGCAGGAGGCGCATCACCACCTTCTCGCCGTAAACGGTCGGCAGGATAGACACGCGGAAGGCCACCTTCTCGCCGTCGAGCTCTTGCTTGAAGCGGCCGTCCTGCGGGAGGCGCTTCTCGTCGAGTTTCAGGTTCGCGAGCACCTTCACGCGAGCCGTAATGGCGGCCGCAGCCGACTTCGGCAAGGTCATCGCCTCGCGCAGGAGGCCGTCGACGCGGTAGCGGACGAGCACGTCCATTTCCTGCGGCTCGATGTGAATGTCGGACGCGCCCTGCAGCACCGAGTGCTTCAGCAGCGTGTCGACGACGCGCACCACCGGCAGGTCTTCGGCGGCTTTCTTGAGGTCATCCCCCTCGCCCACCGCTTTGAGCGAGCCGGTCTCGCGGCGAATTACCTCGCCGAAATCGTCCTTGAGGCTCTTCTGGTACTGGACGAGCGCCCGTTTAATGGAGGGGGCCGAGGTTAGGCGCGGCAGAATTTTGAGCCCCGTCTTCTTGCGCACGAAGTCGATGGCCGGCAGGTCGGCGGTCTGGAGCATGGCCACCTCGAGCGAGTCGGCCGTCTTCTTGTACGCGACAATGCTGTGGGCCCGGGCAATCGGCTCAGGAATAATCGAGAGCGTCTCGAGATCAATTTTCTGGGCGCCAACGTCGATGTACGGAATGCCGAGGAGGTACGCCTGCACGCGCGCCAGGTCGTGCTCGGCGAGCTTCCCTTCCGCCACGAGAATGTCGGCGAAGGTTTGACGCCCCGCGGGGAGGGCGCGCTTCTGAGCCTCTTCAATGTCTTTCGCCGCCGCGAGGCCGGCGTCGATGAGGAAACCCTTGAGTTTATCTTCCGCAATCTGCATCGGTAAGAGTATAAGCCATCGGCCGCTTCGCGGCCGATGGCTTATCCCTAGTTCCCGCCCCTAGAACTCCCCGATGCTCGGGTTCGTCGCGCACAGGTCGGTGGCCTCGTAGGTCTGGCCGTCGACGCCCCGGCCGACGATCTTGAAGAGGGTGCTGGTCTGGACGTCCGACACCGTGGCGATGCCGGCCGAGAGGTGCCGCAGGTCGAGGTTCGGGCCCGCGTCCATGCCCTCGCCGACGACGGTGGTGCTGGCCATGCCCTGCGAGGCCCAGAGGATGACGCAGCTGCCGCCCCTGTTGATGAGGTTCGGGAGCACCTCGATGGCGACGCCGCGGGGCGGGAGGACGCACTCGGGGTTGTAGCCGGGCTTGCTCGGGTCGGCCTCGCAGCACGAGACGGGGTCGACGAGCGGGTTGCAGCCGCAGGCCTCCTCGTCGAAGCAGACGGACTCGGGGTCGCACACGTCGCAGATGGTGCCGACGCAGGTCGCCGAGGTGCGGCCGCCCGCGCGCACGTACAGCGCGCACTCCTGGCCGTGGTCGCAGATCTGCGCCGAGCAGCTGCCGCCGCCGGCGAGGGTGACGACGCGGCCGACGAGCGGCATCTCGACGGTGGCCGGGTCGCCGTCGGTGCGGGCCGCCGCCTGGGACGACTTCGCCTGGGCGAAGGTCTGGCCGCCCGGGCGCTGCTGGAAGAAGCCGCCGAGCGCGAGGTCCGTGGGGTACGCCGCGGCCCAGGGGCTGTTCGTGGCGCCGCCCTCGGCCACCACCTCGGCGCAGTACTCGCCGCCGGTCGCCTGGCCGAGGCACAGGTCGACGCACTCCGCCGCCGGGCGGCAGGTCGGGCAGGCCACGTGCGTCGGGTCGCAGCACTCGGTGT
>JBILMG010000062.1:0-2689 GCA_044375695.1 Minisyncoccia bacterium
GCCGCGGGGAGCGGCAGGAGCGCGAGCGCAACGGCGAAGGTGCTTCGGGTCATGGCTACCTGCTGATGTCCTGAACCGTTTTGCCAATCGCCTGCGCAATCACCTCGGCGCCGATCATCAGCACCGTGCCGATGACCGCGTAGAAGAAGGCGCGCTTCGCGGTTTTGAGCTCCTCCTCGTTGCCCTGCGCCTTCACGAACAGGAAGCCGCTCCAAATCATGTAGACGACGCAGAGCACCGTCGCGACGCGCACCAAGAACTTGAGCATCATCGTCAGGAGCTCGGTGATGCTGTTGGCCTTGATCGGGTTGCTAAAGGTTGCCCCGGAAGATCCGTCGGCCAGCGCGACCATCGGCAAGGCCACGGCAGAAAAGGCGAGCGCGTAGGCGGCGGCGAGTCGGAGTTTAGGTTTCATGTACTAGTTTTTAGTTGCCGACACCGAAGAATCTTAGCAGCCAGCTCTGCGCCTCGAGCGCCTGCAGAATGGAAACGACGATGAGCCAGGCGGACAGGAGCAGGACGAACCCCCAGCCCACATCTTTGAAAATCTTGTGCGCCTGGTTGATCTTGGCGGTATCGCCGGCCGAGGTGAGGTAGAGAAAGCCGGCGTACATGAAGAAAATGGCGGCGAGCACCGAGGCGATTCCGATCAGGAGCTCGACGATGGTGCCGAACATTCCGAAGACCGAATTCGAGCCGGTCCAGGTGTAGTCGGTGGCCTTGAGGCTGCCGTTGATAATCTGCGCCGAAGCCGAAAGCGGCAGCGTAAGGACGAAGAGCGAGAGGGCGAGGCGGGTGCTTCGTGATCGCATGGTTATCGTTTTAGCTTCCGGGCTCGGGCGCGGTACCGGCGAGAGACTTCCCGTAGAGGAGCTCGAGCTCCTGCTGCGCGAGCGAGGTGGCCTCATCTACCGGTAGCCGACCGGACGAGACGTTCCCCATCATACGCTCGATGACTTTCCCCGTCTCGCCCGGATTCGGCTGGAGCGCCGGGCGCGACATGACCGCGGAGGCGTAGACAGTCGTTTGGTCGGCGCGGCTGTAGTCGGGGCTGTCGAGGAGCTCGCGTCGGGACGGCGCCATGCCGGTCGCGGCGGAGAGCGCCTTCTGCGCCGGCGCCGAAGCAATAGCCCAGGCCGCGGCGAAGGCGTCTGCCGGAGACTTAGTCGTGCGCACGATAGCCGCGGCGTAGAAGCGCCCGTAGGTAGAGCGGTCGGCGGCCGCGCGCGACTGCGGAATCGGGGTGATGCCGATCGGCAGGTTCGGGTTCTGGTCTCGCAGGACGGCGCGCTCGCTGCCGAAACCGAGGTACATGGCGAGGTCGCCCGAAACGAAACGCTCGGTCGACATCGGCAGCGATCGGTTCCAGGTGTAGACGTCTTTAGAGGCGTCGGCGAACTGGGAGAAGAAGAGGAGCGCGGCGGAGCCTGGCTGGGAGACGCCCCCCTGTTGCCCCGACAGCAGCACGCGGTACTGGTCGACGGGGTCGCCGCCGGGAACGTTAGCAATTTCCCGGGCGAACATCGGCGCGCCCGCCTGGTTGGCGACGGCGAAAAAGATTTCTTTAGCGTGCGCCACGTTGCCGTACTCGCCGAGCGCAATAGCCGAGCGCGACACGCTGCGGGAAGGCCCCAGCTCGGTGAGGTCCGGCGTGACCGCGAGCACCTGGTCCCAGTAGCCGGGCGCCGAGGCGATGCCAGCCGACGAGAAGCGTGCCGTGTTGGAGTACAGGACCAGCGGGTCAATGAGGATCGGCACGGCGGCGACCCCGGTTGCCCCGGCGAAGGCGCCGCCGCCGACGAAGGTCTGGTCCAGCGTCTCGAGCGGCAGCGATTCGTACGGCACCGTCATGAAGCGCTTCGAGTGCTGGAACATTTGCCCGACCTCGAGAATTACCACGTCGGGGGCGACGTTGTCGGCGATCGCCTCTACCAGATCGGAATCAATTTCCTCGGGCAGCTTGGCGAAGTAGGTGATGTTCCCTTTCGACAGCTGCAGCCCCTGCAGGTCGGTGAGCACGTTATCGAAGACGTCCTGCGGCAAAGTCCCCCAGACCGTAATCGGCGCGCCGGTCGAGCCGCTCTGGGCGCGGAAGAAGGCGAAGGTGACCACGCCGACGACGGCCATTGAGCCGGCGAAGATCATCAGGATGAGCTGGAAAGTTGAGGTGCGCTCGTTCATGGTTTTTCGACGAGGAGGGCGTGCTGCGCCGCGCCGGCGACGATTGGGGTTGGCTCTTTGAAGCCGGCGGCGGTGGCGATTTCACGCAGCGCCTGCGGCGAAATGAGCCGGTCTCCGTGAAGCGAGGCAGCCGGGGCGCCGGGAGACCACTCGACGAAGAGCGCGCGGCCGCCAGACTTGAGCACGCGGAAAGCCTCGGCGGCTACGGCCGCCCGGTCGTCTACCTGGAAGAGCACGTGAGACACTAGCGCGCGATCGATGCAGCCGTCGCCGAGGCCGCTCGAGCGCGAGACCTCGAGGTCAGCCCAGAGAGGGTCGACGTTCTTGAGTCCCTGCCGATTGGCGAGCAACGCCAGGCGGTCGATTAGGCTCTTCTGCACATCGATGAGGTAGACGCGCCCAGCGGGGCCAACCGCGGCCGAAAAGCCCGCCATGTGCGAGCCCTGACCCGCGCCGAAATCGGCGACTTTCATGCCAGGTTCGGCGCGGAGCGCGGCGACGACTGCGT
>JBILMG010000063.1:0-2662 GCA_044375695.1 Minisyncoccia bacterium
TCCATCGCCGACTACATCAAAAGCGTAGCCGGGCAGAAAGACGCCGCTCAGCGCGAGGCCAAGTATCGCGCTGAATACGTGACCCTTTCTGGAGAGGTAGCCGAAGCCGAGGAAGACGAGAGAACCGACGACCTGTTCGGCGAATTCCTCGCGGAATTCAAGGAGCAGGAAAAACGGTCGAAAGACCATACCGGAGCAATCGCCGACCTCAAGGCGGCCAACGTCGCCGGCAGGCTCACCGGAGCGTTCAAGCAGAAGCTGGACGATTACGAAGCCCTCCTGCAGCAGGTGCGCAGCCGCGCGTTCAGCCTCGCGCAAGCGGGCGAAGACGCGAGCTTCATCACCATCGCCGGACTGGAGAACGCCGGCGCCGTTGGCGCCGAAGGTCTTCACGGTGTCCTGCGGGCAACCGAAGGGCGCGTCGGCAGCAGCAAGAAATAGAACCACCAATACCCACAATACGTATGAAAAAATCACCAGTAGCGACGGCGGCCATGGTTGGCCTCATCGGCCTCATATGCCTGGCAACCATCCTTATCCTCGCCTACCGACACGGCAAGGTTGTCATCGCGCGGGAACGCGCGATGGCGGCGGAGCCAAAGGCGGTTCAGGAAATCGCTGCCGAGAATCCCGACGTGGTCGAAATACCCGAAGAGCCGTCATCGGTCACCCTCCAGTTCGCCGACCGTGAGCTGGACGGGTGGAAGATTGTAGACGCCGATTTGGTGCACGTGCCAGCTTTCCAGCGGCCCCTGCACTTCGTCAGCTACAAACTAATCGAAGACGGGGTCGTCAGTTTCCGCGGGCACTACGGCTCGCAGAACGGCGACCTGAAGCCTCGAAAAGGTGGGGCGTGGGGCGCGGTCACCCTGACCGTCTCTCGCCCCCCAGGAGGCAAACGGCTGTTCCTCAAAATAAGCAGGTTCTATGCCCCGAGCAGTTTCGGCTACTACCGTGGCCCGCTCGGCAACAAACGTCCGTAAGGACAAACAACGGCGCGCCCCGCTTTCGCAGGGCGCGCCATTTCTTTTTCCGCAGAGGCCTAGAACTTGAAGTCCGGCGTCACGCCGATCTGGCCGGTCGCGATCTGAATGATGGCGAACGCCGAGACCATGATAGCCATGCCGACGACGCCCCAAATCATGTGCTGCTTGCCAATCGAGCGCGCCGACTCGTCGCCTGCGCCGCGAATGAACTGGAGCACGCCCCAGAAGAACCAGATCATCGCGAGGGCAAAGATGGCGCGGATGAGCGGGTTCACAATCTTGTCGGCAATCTTGGCGAGCACGCCGTCAAGGTACGCGAGGCCAGAGCCCGAATCTGCCCGCGCCGGTGAGGCGTAGAGGGCGATCAGGAGCGCGGCGTATGCGGCTTTGGCGCGTCGCGTCATGCGGGTTTTAGGCGCTGATGGTCGGGACGGACGGGATCGAAGGCGGCATGCCAATGTTGGCCGAGCCCCAGATGGTGTCCTTGAGGAGGCCGACAATGCCCCAGACGGTCGACATGACGAAGAGGCCGATGATGCCCCAGATCATGTACTGGCGGGCGCTCTTCTTGTCGTCGTCGCTGTTGGAAATAACGTACTTCACGACGCCCCAGAGGAACACCAGGAGGCCGAGGGACATCACGATGTAAACGAGCGCGCCGAGCGTGTTCGAGACGAGCGACAGGAGCGAGGCGATGCTCGAGCCGACGCCGGCGGCAGAGGCGACGGCCGGCGAGAGGACGATCGCGGCCGCGAGGAGGAACTTCTTCATAGGGTTGGTGCGGCGTATCGCCGCGGCTCTTCTACGTTCGGTGGTAAATGGATCGGGTTTCGCCCGATGCGATGAATTCTATCACCGGCGAGCGCGCGCAAGGCGCGCTTATCCTCAGAGCTGTGGAACGGCGGTCTTCGCGCCCACCATGTTGGCGACCAGGCCGACGAATCCCCAGACGCCAAAAATGACCACGAGGCCGATGATGCCCCACCACATGTAGGTGACGCCCTCGACGCGCGACTTCTCGTCGCCAGCCGAGCGGAGGTAGAGGGCGAGCCCCCACAGGAACCAGAGCGCCGCGGCGCCGACGATGAGCGGCATTATTCCCTGCTCGGCGGTTTTGATCCAGCCATCGACGAAGGAGCCAAAGTCGGTCGGCGCGGCGGCGTAGGCGGTTTCGGCAATCATAGAAGAAACGGTTTACCGGTAGTTGTACATGTAGTCGCCCCCCTGCCCCGTAGAGTAGCTACCCGTCGTGGAGAGGCCAAAAACCGAGCCCTGCGGGTTCGCCGCCTGGCCGCCCTCGAAGCCGAAGAAGGCGAGCCCGAGGCGCACGAGCCCCCACATGGCGGTCATAACGAAGAGGACGAGAATGCCGTAAGACATGAGCCTCGTTCCCTCCTCCGCGCCGCGCTCATCCCCAGACTGGGCGATGTACTTGTAGATGCCCCAGACGAACAGGAGCAGCGCGTAGGCAATGATGACGTAGGTCAGCGGCTTGTAGATGGTGTTCTGAATCGTCTGCGAGAGGCCGATGATGCTCTGCGCGGCGGCGGCCGCGGGGAGCGGCAGGAGCGCGAGCGCAACGGCGAAGGTGCTTCGGGTCATGGCTACCTGCTGATGTCCTGAACCGTTTTGCCAATCGCCTGCGCAATCACCTCGGCGCCGATCATCAGCACCGT
>JBILMG010000064.1:0-2570 GCA_044375695.1 Minisyncoccia bacterium
TGCATGCCTTATCCACGCCGCCAGCGTTCATCCTGAGCTAGGATCAAACTCTCAATATAAGGTCAGCCTTACGGCCAACCGCGCGTTGCGGAACAAAGCAGAGCTCGCTAAAGCTAAACCTTGTGTCTGCATTCCAAATGAGTTTGAGACTAGACTCGCACATATTCTCGATCATCCGCGCCTCACGGTGGTGGTGAGGGCGCGGTCTTGTACTCGGAACCTACCTAGAAAATAGGTTCCTACTCTTGGATCAGAACTGCGCGTTTCCGCACCGCTCTGACCACTCTTATTCTGCTTTCAAAAGACATCGCCCTTCACAGGGCCCGGGCATTATACGCGCGAAAGACCCCCCGTCAAGCGCCTTATCCATAACGCCCCAATAGGCCAAAAACCCTTAAAAAGAAAGCCCCTCTCAGCAGAGGGGCGAGAGCATTAGGCCAGGCTCTCAAGGGCAAGGGGGCCGTCCGGGCCGTCTTCAATTTTAGCTCCCTCTCGGCAGAAGCAGCGGAAGCGCCGGAGCCGCTTCGGCGCCGCCTCTGGCGCGGGCTCAGACGAAAGGTGCCGCCCGTGATTGCGGGCGGCACGTCGATCACGCCAGAGCATTTTTGCCGCCGGCCGCCTCGCGACGCCAACGTAAATGACCCCGACGCCTTCGGGGCTCTCCCCTTCGGCTAGGTACGGGTAGTTTCCGTTCGTATCCTTATTGCAATTTTTCATTGTGTGTTTTTTTTTGTTTTCAGAGAACTTTTAAGCAACTTAAAAACCAACCCCCGGTGAGAGGCTGGCTTCGTTTCGCAAAAAAATTTGTGACCTGAAGCTAGACCCCCACCGGGAGGCGGGTATCGATGAGGGTGAGCTTGTTGGACGAGGAGAAGCAGGTCACGACCTAAATGTAGCGCGCCGCCCGAAGGCGGCGCAAGCTACCGGTCCACAGTCGAGGCTAAGCCTTCGCGCTTTCGACCGGCACGCCGGTGAGGCGGTACCAGGAGACGAGCATTGGCGCGGCGAGGAAAATCGAGGAGTAGGTGCCGGAGACGACGCCGAGCACGAGGGCGAGCGCGAACGGGCGCGTAGCTTCCCCTCCCCAAATCGCGAGAGCGGCGAGGGCGATGGCGGTGGTCATCGAGGTGTTAACCGAGCGCCAAAGCGTCTCTCGGATAGAGCGGCCCGAGATCTCTTCGAAGCGCTGCTCGCGCTCGCGCTCGGTCGACAGCGCGAGGTTCTCGCGGATGCGGTCGAACACGACGATGGTGTCGTTCACCGAGTAGCCGAGAATCACCAGAAGGGACGTCACGAACAGGGTATCAATCGACACATCCATGTAGAGGCCGATGGCCACGAAGGCGCCGGCCGTGATGAGCACGTCGTGGAACAGGGACACCAAGGTCACCGCGCCGTACTTCCAGGAAGCCACCGGGGTCGAGACCGCGCGGAAGGCGAAGGCGACGTAGAGGGCGATAGCCAGGGACACGAGCGCGAATGCCCAGCCCATACGGCCCGCGAGCTCGCGACCCAAAGACGGCCCAATAGTACTCTCGGAGACGACCGTCGGGGTACCCGCATCCGGGACGGCGAGCGCGGCAACGACCGCCTCACGGCTCTCGGAAGACAGGGTTGCAACGCGGACGCTGAGCCCCTTGCCCGAGGCGCGCACCAGCGGATCTTGCCCGCCAGCGGCCGCAACAGCGGTGGCAACAGCCTCGGCCGAAGGCTGCGGATCCTGATACGAAACCTGAATCTCGGTGCCGCCGGTAAACTCCACCGAGTACCGTAGCGGCAGTGAGGTGAGGGCGTAGACCGAGGCGGCGCAGAGAATGGCCGAGAGGACGTAGAAAATCTTACAGTTGCGAATGACCCACATACTATTTGCGGTTAGCGGATGCCCCGACCAGGCGACGGGCGGCAGACGCTGGCAGGTTCGGGAAGGCGAGCAGCAGCACGCGCGAGGCCAAAACCGCCGAAATAATGCTGGCGGCAACGCCGATGGCGAACACCAGGCAGAAACCCTTTACGAGCGAGGTGCCCGAGAGGAAGTACAGGATGCCGGCCGCGAGAATGCTGGTTCCATTACCGTCGCGAATAGAAGACCACGCGCGAGAGAATCCTTCCTCTATAGCCGGGTGCAGGTGCTTGCCGTCAGCCACCTCTTCCTTGAGGCGTTCAAAGATGAGCACGTTCGCATCCACGGCCATGCCAACCGAGAGGACCAAGCCCGCGATGCCGGCCGCCGTGAGCACGACGCCGAAGATTTTGAAGGCCGCGAGGCATAGGGCGACGTAGCCGATAAGGGAGATCACCGCCACGAGACCCGGCAGTCGGTACCAGGCCACCATGTAGGCCGCGACTAGGGCGAGGGCAATAACGAGGGCGGTAACGCCCTGCTCGAAAGTCCCCTGCCCCAGAGACGAGCCAACCGAGGTCGCCTCGAGCAGCGAAATCTTTACCGGCAGCGCGCCGTAGTTGAGGTCTCGGGACAGCGACCTGGCCTCTTCCGGCGTGAAGCCGCCAGAAATCTGCGCGGTGCCGCCGGTGATTTCGTCGCGGATGACCGGGTCGGAGATCAGCGCGCC
>JBILMG010000065.1:0-2554 GCA_044375695.1 Minisyncoccia bacterium
CCGTCGAACACTTCGGAGAGGGCCAGCTTGATCAGCTCATTGACCAGCGCGTTGATGATTTCGTCGAACTCGTCGGCGATGAGGAGGCGGTGCTCCGCGTTGCCGAGGCGCCTGTTGATCTGGCTCTCGAGCACGCGGCCGGGGGTGGTGATTCGACCGGTCTCGGGGTCCTTCACGTGGAGGAAGCCGTCGCTCCACCCTGCCTGAACCTGGAGGCCGTTCTGCACCTGCGCCAGCTGAATATTGAAGGAGTTGCGGGCTTCGACGTAAGAGCCGACGGGGTTGTTGTAGGGGTTTTGCGTGTAGGCGTATTGGAGGTCCCAGCTGAAGGCTTGCCCGCTTTCCGCAAACTGCTCCCACCGATCAGATACCTCCGAGAGGCGGCACCCGCCGGCGCTGTTCTGGAAGGAGCCGACGTGCTCATTGAGCAGCTTCAGCTGAATCTGGGCTCGCCACGGCGAGCATAGGAGGCCGTCAGAAATTTGGTTGAGCAGCTGACCGGCGACCGAGTCTACGGCGTTGGTGAAGAACTTCTCCGGGTCGTCGATGAAGGCGGGGCTACCCTTGAAGCCGGTCTTGATCCACTCGACGGTGGCCTGGCCGATGTAGTCAATGACCTGGTTTACGAAGCAGAAGGCCATGGCGTCGAGGGACGGAATAATGCAGAAGCCGAAAGGAGCCCACGCGCAAACGTCCTTGGCGCGAATGTTCTTGAGCGTTTCGCTGGTGCGACTGTCGTCTGTTGGAACCTTCATCAGCTGAGCCGCCGCTTCGGTGGTGTCTTCTCCTAGGACCTGGGCTGCCAGGTAGGTGATGAGGGAAGACAGCAGCTCGCCGAGGTTGCTCGTGAAAAGGCAGCCGCTCGCGTTGGCGAGCGCCCCAGAAATATCCTGGCGACTCGGGTCCATTCCCCCATTGTTGACGTAGCGTCCACCTTGCGTGGCGTCTACCCCCGAGGTGTCGACCACGGCCTGCGCCGAGGAGGCGGCGCTGAAAAAGGCGGCAGCGATGGCGAGCGTGCAAACAAAAACAAAGTGCTTCCTCATTGTGAGCTAATTACGCCGCTCCAGAAGCCGGCGTACTTGCCGGTCTGAAGGCTGATGCCTCGTCCGGCTAGGTAGCGGGCAATCTCGAAAGTTGCCTCGGCTCGCGCTTCTTCTGCTTTCTGTAGTGACGGGATAGAGACGAGGCTGGCCAGAGGGTCGTTCTCTTGGGCGAGCGTCAGGGTTACCGATCCCGTGGTCTCGTAGGAGTTAGCCAGCTTGGCCTGCTGTCCCAGCAGGGCCGAGGGGGTAGGAATTCCCGCGACGGTCTTTGCGATATCGCGGAAGCCTGCCCCGAAAGTCTGAGCCCCACCTCCGCGCTTCATTTCTTCTGCTAGCGGCAGAATCTTATTAATGTGCCCTTCGGCCACGGCGTCGGCGTACTTTTGAAGAGAGGCGGTGTCTTCTGATGCGATTGCCGGGATAAGGTCGGCCGAGTAGGTGGTGGCAATCGATCCGCCGCTCGAGATGCCGGAGAGGGTTCCGAGGAGGGTTTGCCTGTCTTCGGCGGTGAAAGAGCCGTCCGATTTCAGGTCGACGTAGCTAGCGGCGAAATTTTCGGCAAATTTGTCGGTAAGCGTGCCGATGCGGCGGTTTTTTTGGTACTCATCCGAAAGGGCGGCGTCGGTGGTTGAGGCCAGCGCGAGGATGGAGTCGTCCGGCCCCGGTACTTTGGGGTCGCGGGCAGCGGCAACCTCGGCGCCGTCCGAAGTGCCGTCGCCGTCGGTGTCGGTAAGCTTCGGGTTAGTGCCGCGCAGGTTCTCTTCCCAATCGAAGAGAGAGTCTCCGTCGGTGTCTTCTGATGCGGCGAGGTTAGGGTCGCGCGCAATTTCAACCGGCAGGGCGGGATTCGAGGGGTTCTCTTCGCCGCGTCGCTCGCGAGCATCGATAATCGCGGAGGCTGCGATGGTGCCGCCGACCACGGCGACGGTCACGATGAGCGTCCAGAGGACGCGCTTGCTCGGGGGTCTGCTCACGTCGCAATGATATACTCCAATCGTCATGCAGAGAAAGCGGCTTATCCGCAGTTCGCTGCTTCTCGTCGCATTTTTGGCGACTTTTTTCTCGGCTGCCTCCGCTGTGGCGGCCGAGTATTTTCCCCGAGATCTTGCCGAGGGTGATCAGGGCATTGACGTTGTGAACCTTCAGGTCGCGCTGAATGCGATCGCCGAAACCAGGGTCGCCTCTTCTGGCGCCGGCTCTCCCGGCATGGAAACGGAATTTTTTGGGAGACGGACGGCCGAGGCTGTTTCGAGGTACCAGACAATGAAAGGGATTAAACCTGCGGACGGAAAAGTTTACGGCCAAACGAGAATTTCTCTCCAGGCTGATTTGGAAAAAATTACCGGCGCTTCAAATTCCCCATCTCCTACCTCCTCCAAAACAGAGGCCCCCGCTGCTCCCCGGAGCGCCGAGGCGGCAGCCTCCACTTCTCCAGAGGTGCAGAAATTCAAGAAAAACCTAGAGGCCGCACGCGCCGGAGCCCCTATTGTCTTTGAAAATCTGACCGT
>JBILMG010000027.1:0-9792 GCA_044375695.1 Minisyncoccia bacterium
GTCGTCTAACGGTAGGACAGCGGCCTTTGAAGCCGTGAATCTTGGTTCGATTCCAAGCCCGGCAACTGTGCGCACAAGATTGCTGCCCGCGCCGCTAGGCGCGGGCAGCAATCTTTTATGGGCGCACGTTGCCGGGCGTGGAATCGAACGGCCGCAGCCGACCCGGAGGGTCTGGTTCCGTCCGAAGGAACCGGCGGCGAGGCGGGCCCGCGAGCACTTTGGCTTTTGGAATTCGTTCGAAAATTAGAGAATTCCAAAAGACTTAGTGACTCGTGGGGCGATTCCAAGCCCGGCAACTGTGCGCACAGTGCTGGCCTGAGTTTTTGAAACCCGAAAAAGAAAATCCGGCGCATGCGTGCGCCGGAGGTCGGTCGTTTCAGGGGAACGATTCGCTGTCGAGAAGCGTGGCCGCGCCCGCGCCGTTGAACAGGGCAGTCCAGGAGTCGATCCAGGGGAACGATCCGTGGTCGAGGAGCGTAGCCGCGCTCCCGTTGTTGAACAGAATGGTCCAGGGGTCGATGTAGGTTCCGACCTGCCCCATGGCGGCGCCAACAACGTTCGCGTTCAGGTCTCGGAACATGGTCGCGTAGCTTTTCGGGGCAAGGCTAAGGGTGTTGCCCGTGCGATCTTCGGTCAGGGTGCCGGTATTGAGGTTGAGCGTCATGGAGCCCCTGGTGCCTACCAGGCGGATAACCTCGACGTACTCCTCCTCTTCGAGGTGGCGGTAGCCGCAGAACTGGAAGTCGATAGGCGCGTCGCCGGCGGTGGTGCCGCGCGCGATGTAGCTAAGCTCTCCGTCCCTGACTACCTCGCCGCGGAAATCTTTAACCCCGCCGCCAAACAGGAAGCGGAGCAAATCGATTTCGTGGCTGAAGTGATCCGACATGAGCGAGGCGTGGAGATTGGTCTTGCTGGGTTTGTGGTACCAGAAGCCGAACTCGAAGCGCTCAATTTTGCCGACGATTTGGAAGAGGGGAAGGGTTCCCCGCTGAGGGTCGTCGATCATCTGTTTCAGCGCCAGTATCGGCGGGTCGAATCGCCGCGGGTGGCAGGTTGAAAGCAAGAGCTTTTCCTGCGCGGCGAGGGTGATGATTTCGACGAGGTGCGGCATGTCTTCGCGGTGGACGCCCACCGGCTTTTCGCACATGACGTGCTTTCCGGCGGCGATGCACGCGCGAAGGGTGGGCAGGTGGAATTTGTCGGGGGAGCCGACGAATACCATGTCGACGTCGGGGCTCGTCACCAGATCTTCTTCTGGCAGCCAGACGGCGCCGGCTTTCTCCAGAACGTTGCGCCCTTCGGCTGATTGCTTGCTGGGGTCGTGCCAGGCGGTCAGCTGTACCCGAGGGTCCCGGACGAGGTAGTCCAGGTGCCCCCTGGTCATGTGTTCGCCGGCTCCGATTACTCCAATTCTTATTGAGGGGTTTGTAGGGTCCATACAAAATTTAATTACCATATTTTTTTAAAAAAGTAAAACCTAGGGCCGCGTCGTTTGTGCGCGCTGTGCCCCGGGTGTAGGTTCCGAATACATGGACAAGAAAACCACCAAAGCGCGCGGCGCGAGCCCTAAAAACTTCATCGACGGCAAGCACACCTACGTCTTCTTCCGCCCGGACAACGCGGCCGCGGCCAAGTGGGCGCCGCGCGTCTCGGCCTGGCTCGCCAAGAACGGCGCCAAGGTGGCCAAGAGCGGCGCGCAGGCCGACCTCGTCTTCGCCCTCGGCGGCGACGGCACCATCCTCGAGGCGGCACGCGCCTACGGGCAGAACGGCGCCTCGATCGTCGGCCTCAACATGGGCACGGTGGGCTTTCTAGCGGCCGTGCGCGAGCCGAAGAACTTTCTCTCGGGTCTGGCGCGGCTCGCCGGTGGCAAGGGACGCTTCATCGAGCGCATGGCGGCTACGGCCACGGTCGTGCGCGATGGCCAGCCGGTCTTCTCGGCGAACGCGCTCAACGAAATCGCCGTGCAGCACCTCCTCGGCGTCGTCGAGCTCGACGTCTCCATCGACGGTCACCCGGTGCAGTCGGTGCGCGGCAACGGCTTTCTGGTGGCGACCGCTACCGGCTCGACCGCCTACAACCTCTCGGCGCACGGGCCGATCGTCGCGCCGGAAATTCGCTGCCTGGTCCTCACCGAGCTCCTCGACCACAGCATCCCGAGCCCCAGCGTCATCGTGCCGCCCTCGCACGAGGTGGAGCTGCGCGTGCGCGGCTTTCGCGAGCACCGGCTCCTCGCCAAAGCGGGCGGCGATACCGGCCCCATCGACGTCATCATGACGGCCGACGGCGACCAAATTTTTCCGCTGCGCCGCGGCGACCTCGTCCGCGTAACGGCGGCGCCGCAGAGCGTCACCTTCGTGGAGCTCGAGCCGCACTACTTCTTCAAGAGCCTCAGCGAGAAGTTCCGCTTCCGCTAGCCGCGCGCTTTCGGTTTTTGCGCTCGCTCGCGCCGCGTCGGCGCGAGTAATAGAATTCACCCGTTAACAAAAACGACATGCAGAAATTTTCCATCATCGCTCTGGCTATCGGCGTCCTCGCGCTCGCGGCTCTGGTCGGCTACCGGGAAAACTCGCTCACGATTCGCGACCGGTGGCCGGTTGTCGCCTGCACGATGGAGGCCAAGATTTGCCCAGACGGCACGGCGGTCGGACGCCAGGGGCCCAACTGCGAATTTACGCCGTGCCCGCAGCCGAAACCGACGGCGCCCAAAGACCCCGCCTGCGACGGCGAGGCCAACGAGTACTACTCGCTAGGCTTCGGCGTAGAGCACCGCTACGAAGGGAAAATTGCGCCGGGCAAGCCGGTTTCGGTGACGCTCTCGTGTGACCACCTCCGGCTAACCATCTCCGGCGCCGTCTCTCAGGTGATCACGGCCGAGGGCGACATGAACGAGGGCGCTTTCGGGGAGCTCGCCGACCTTTCCTCGGGCTCGCTGGTTGTTTCCCTGGAGGACGACTACAACTTCGACGGATACAGCGACCTTTCGAGCATCGTGAGCAACGGGCAGGGGATGAGCGCCGTCGACACGTTCGTGGTCTTCCTCTACGACCCGGCCGCGAAGCGGTTCGCCTACAGCCAGCCGCTCTCCGCGATCGAGAATCTCTGGCCAGATCCAGAGACGCAGACGATTCGGCAAGAGTTCTGCTACTTCGAATCCGAGAAAATTGACCTAACCTGCGAGCGGGCGGAGTACCGCTGGCTCGATGGGCGCCTGGTCGAGATTGTCGGCTAGGGGTGTACAATTCGCCGGCTAACCTCTCAACCATGAAGAAAACCTGGATTATCGTTCTGGCGGTCGCCGCTGTCCTCGTCCTCTGGATCTTGGGCTCCTACAACGGGCTCGTCACCGCGAAGACCGCGGTCGAGACCCAGTGGGCGCAGGTGGAAACCCAGTACCAGCGCCGCTTTGACCTCGTGCCGCAGCTCGTCGAGGCAACCAAGGGCGTCATGGCCCAGGAGCGCGCCGTCTTTACCGCGCTCGCCGAGGCTCGCACCGCCTACGCCGGCAATCCGACCGCCGAGACCGCCGGCCAGTTCGAGGGCGCGCTCTCGCGGCTGCTCGCCATCGTCGAGAACTACCCGCAGCTGAAATCTTCCGAGACCGTCTCGACCCTAATGGCGCAGCTCGAGGGAACCGAGAACCGCGTCTCGACCGAGCGCGGCCGCTACAACGAGACCGTGCAGAGCTACAACCTGACCGTGCGTCGCTTCCCGGGTTCGATTGCCGCCGCAATCTTCGGGTTCGACGAGGAGAAGCCGTTCGCCGCGATGTCCGGCGCCGAGAATGCTCCCAAGGTTGACCTCAAGCTGGAGTAGCGCGCTCGCGCTCGCGCTGTGCCTACTGGCCGCGCCCGCTACCGCGGGCGCGGCCTTGGAGCTCCCGCCGCGTCCCGCCGGGCCAATCAGCGACCTCGCCAACGTCATTGACGACGCGGCCGAGGCGACGCTCGACGCTGACCTGCGCGCCTACTACCAGCAGACCGGCAACTCGGTAGTCGTCGCGACCGTGCCGACGCTCCAGGGCGAGGTTGCCTCGGTTTACGCGACCAAGCTCTTTAGCGCCTGGGGCATCGGCGACGCGGCCAAAGACACGGGCGTCCTGCTCCTGGTCTCGCCGTTCGGCGGCGAGGGCGAGCGCGACGTCTGGATTGAGGTCGGCTACGGCCTCGAGGGCGACTTACCCGATGCCGAAGTTTCCTGGATCGTGAACCGCACGCTCATCCCCGCCTACCAGTCGGGCGACGTTTCGGGAGGCACGGTCGCGGGCGCGCGCGAGATCGTGAAGGCTATCGGCGACGTCTCGTACGCGCCCGCCGGAAGCGGCCTGCAGGTATCGGACGATGTTTGGATGTTTGGCCTGTGGGGCCTCGTGATTCTCGTCTCGCACTTCGCGCGAACCAAGCGTAAGTGGGACGCGCCGCTCGTCGGCGCCGTCGTTGGCGGCGTTGCCGGCTGGCTCTTGGCTGGCGCGCTTGTCGCCGCGGCGGTGGCGCTGTTCGCCGCGCTCGTGGGCCTCTTCTTCGAATTCATGCCGAAAGGTCGCGGCGGCCGCGGGGGAGGATTCTTCGGGGGCGGTGGCGGTTTTGGCGGCGGGGGAGGAGGCTCCTCCTCTTTTGGCGGCTTCGGCGGCGGCTCGTCTGGCGGTGGCGGCGGCGGCGGCCGTTGGTAGCGGTTTTTCCCAATATTTGACAAAATACAAGTATAATGTATACTTGTAATCGTCAGTGTTCCTGAGTTGTTGTGTTGGCTCGCCCTCGTCTAGGGCGGGTTGGGGAGGAGGACGGCCCGTTTGCCCGCATGGCCGCCTCCTCCCTCTTTGTTTTTCACGAAGCCCGCGCCGTTCCGGCGCGGGCTTTGATTTTGCGGCTTCCGCCAAAGTATTGACTTTTATTTTTAATAGATGTATACTGTGTAAGCAAAAGTTCATTTCGAACTGAACGAAGCAGCAGCGGGCAGCCTCCTCGGCTGACCCACGCTCCAAGAGAGTATCCTCGGATTTGTCTCGACGCGCTCTGCGTCAGGACTTACGAAGCTCGTCGATGGTTAAAGCCTGTTTTCGGTAGGCCACCGAATAGGGTTAAAAGCGTCCATTGCGGATGCGGATCTGTCTGGGGTGCCGACGCACCGTTCGAGCGTCGCGGCACCCCCGAAGGGTCAAGGTCTGATCGCTGAGGCGACAGAAAAAGAGGATGGAGCCGGCGCATTCGCGCCGGCTCCTATTCTTTTTATTCTCCCGCTTTACTTTTTCTGCCCGCGGGCTTAGTACGGAGGCCTATGCACCTTATTCGAACTATAAGAAACCTAATACTGCGAGCTTTCGGGATTGACCCGCGGGCCCTCTTCGTCCGGCGTTTGCCCAAAATCATTACCCTCATTCGCCACGGCCAGTCCGAAGGTAACGTGATGGTCAAGATGATTCGCCAGGGCAAAGAGGCGGACGTGCCGGCGGAGCTCTTCGCGCAACGCCCTGATCGCTGGCGGCTCACGCCCAAAGGCGTCGAGCAGGCGGAGGCTGCGGCTAAATGGCTACGCGAGCACGCGCCCGATTTCTCGGGCCGCTGCTACGTCTCGCCGTTTACCCGGGCAATCGAAACCGCCGGCCACATTGTTCCGGCGGGCATTCCGATCTATGAATCTCCGCACCTCCGCGAGCGCGACTGGGGCAACCACCAGAGCCTCAGCCGCGAAGAGCAGATCGCCATTCTCAAGAAGATGGACGACGATCCGTTCTACGGGCGCTTCCCGAACGGCGAGAGCATGGCCGACGCCTGCCTCACGCGCGCGGACCGCACGCTCGACACCCTGGCGCGCGAGTGCCAGGACGTAGAGGTCAAACTGTTCTGCCACGGCGAGACGATGTGGGCCTTCTACATGCGCCTAACACAGATGCGGCCCCGTCGTTTCGAAGAGCTCCACCATTCGAAGAACCCGCACCACCACATCCACAACTGCCAAATTCTGCAGTTCACCAGGGTTAACCCGGTGACCGGCGAAGAGGGCGACAAGATGGGGTGGATGCGCAGCGTGTGCCCGTGGGACCTCAGCCTCTCGAGCAACGATTGGCAGCCAATCGTGCGGCACCGTCCGACCGCGACAGAGCTCCTGGCCGAGGCTGCGGCCGTGCCACGTTTCCTGTCGGCCTAAACCTAGGCGCCCGAATTGGGCGCCTTTTCTTTTTTAGACGGCAAAAGAAAAGCCGCCTGTTTAGGCGGCTGAGCTATCGTCGTGGGGCACTTCGCCGGTAACCTGCTGCTCGGGCACGGCGAACGGGTCTTCCGGCGTCGGCGCACCCAAATTCTGGGCGAGGTTCGGGCCGACGCTCTTGAGGAGATCTTCCGGCTTGTCAGAGTCGGGGTCTGCGCCCACGGGGCGGCAGTCGGTGTGCCATTTCGAGCCGCCGGACAGGCGGTAGGCCGCGGCGACGGCCAGGGCTAGAACGAACAGTGTCAGTTTCATATGTAGGGGAGATTCCGCGCCACGCTAGCACCGGCGTTATTGCCGCGCCAGGCGCCCGCCCGCCGTGCTAATCTGTTGCCACTTATGGGCGATTGGGCGTACCGGCCGAGGCAAAAGGGGAGCATGTGGTCGTACGACCCCAAGCGTAAGGGGCCGTACCGCATTTCGCGCTCCAAGATCGACCTCTTCGTCGAGTGCCCGCGCTGCTTCTTCATCGATCAGCGCATGGGCGTGATGCGCCCGGCGTCTTTCCCGTTCAATCTCAACTCGGCCGTCGACGCGCTGCTCAAAAAAGAGTTCGACGCCTACCGCGCCAAGGGCGAGGCGCACCCGCTGATGGTCGCAAACGGCATCGACGCGGTCCCGATGAAGCACAAGAGCCTCGAGCTCTGGCGCGAGGCGCTCAAGGGCGGCGTGGAGTTCCTGCACGAGGGCACGCAGCTGTCCGTGCGCGGCGCGGTCGACGACCTGTGGATCCGGCCTAACGGCGAGGTTATCGTCGTCGACTACAAGGCGACGTCCAAAGACGGCGAGGTGTCCTTGGACGCCGAGTGGCAGGACGGCTACAAGCGCCAGATGGAGGTGTACCAGTGGATTCTGCGCAAGATGGGCTTCCCGGTGTCCGAGCGCGGCTACTTCGTGTACTGCAACGGCCGCGCCGATTTGCCGGCGTTCAACGCCCGGCTCGATTTCGATATCAAGGTGATTCCGTACGACGGCAACCCGGACTGGGTGGAGGACACGGTGTGCCGCATCAAAGAGGTGCTGGACCAGGACGAGATTCCGCAGAGCGGGCCGAGCTGCGACTACTGCGCGTTCGTGGGGTGGAGGGGGAAGGCGGAGAGGGGGGAGATGTAGGAAAAAATGAAAGAAGGAATTAATAAAGATAAAATCTTTAAACACCAGGGTGTTCTCTGGCGGGTATATGAGTTTCTCGGACCACGCGGCGATGAGCGCAGCCGTCTTGCAGATGTTCCGTGCTGCCCAGACTGTCGAGTCGAACTCGACCCCGTCTACGGAGCAACTCCAGAAAAATTTTCTTGCAGATTCTGCACTAAGGATTTTCCCTGCCCTCGCGGGAGATCAAAGACGCACGAGGATGCAGAGCTCAAATGGCGGGCGGACCAATTGAAGGACGTACCTGTTTATTCTCTGGATCTTCCCCCAACCAAGGTCAAGGATGACGCGGAGGACGAAAACTACTGGGTCCAAGCACGTATCTCGGAGAGGTTGGGAAAAAGAATGGCCACTGTTTATTTTGGAGAACGCATCAACGGAAAACAGGAGAAGACAGACTACACCCAAGTATTTCTAGATTTCGAAGACGAGCAGCTTCGTTTCGATAAAAGCAACAAGAACCCGATGAGGCTTCTCGGGAAATTGATAGCGGAGTTCCCCTCATCCACCACAGAAACAAAGCGCAACGAAGACGACCCTAAAGTTGGGTGATTGACGGGAATCGGTCACAACTCTCCTCGCGCCGTCGCACTCGGCGGTCGTGACCCCGCCCCACGTTTTTGTGCCAAAATTACCCTATGGATAAGCCAGAGAATCACGCCGCGCCCAAAATCGAAACCAAGCCCCTTGGCTCCTACTTCGAGATCGACGCCGAGGGCTATATCGTTAACCCCGCGTCGGCCGAAAAGATTCAGCCGGAGTGGCGACCGATTGTGGACGCCGCGATTGCCGCGTACCAGAAGCAGTACGGCGAGAAGTTGCGCCACGTGGTTTTGCGCGGCTCGGTGGCCAAAGGGCAGGCTATTGAGCGCATCTCGGACGTCGATACCTTCGCCTACGTCGACCTGTCTAAAGAGGAAATTAGCAACGAGTGGACGAATGCCGCCGAGGCTGAGCTGGTCGCACGTTTCCCGTTCGCGAGCCAAATTGAAATCGGGGTGTACCCAATGTCCGACATTGCGAAAGACGTCGTGATGCTCAATCAGGCTGTGGTGGTTTGGGGCGACACTATCGCAGTGCCGAAGCTAAAGATTGGCCGTGACCTCGCGCTCCACGCGCCCAGAATCCACAAGCGCCTATCTTTCATGCGGAAGTTTCTGGCCGAACCGCAGCCGGAATCCGAAATTAGGAACTCCTGCACCTGGCTCGCCAAAGGAATTCTTCGCGCCGGGCTCGAGCTCTCAATGGAGCGCGCCGGTCGCTACAGCCGCGATCTGTACCGCTGCTACGAAACTTTTGCCCAGGTGTACCCGCAGAAAGAGGCCGAGATGCGGGAGGCGTTGCGTCTAGCGCTCAACCCGACAGCCGATATCGAGACTCTGCGCGGCTTAGTGGAGGGTATTGGCGCGTGGATTGAGAGCGAGGCGAAGGTGGTCTGGCCCGAGAAGGTGTAGCCTCGCAGCCGCTGTGATAGTCTCTGTCCGTCCGCGATTTCGGGCCGTCGTATAGTGGTAGTATGTGCCCATGGGGTGGGTACGGTCCGGGTTCGATTCCCGGCGGCCCGACCGAAAAAGAAACAGCTCCCGCACGGGAGCTGTTTCTTTTCATCTGTGTCCGGCTCCTAATCTAGAAAAAGAAAAGCCGCCCTTGGGGCGGCTGGCTAAGCGGACGCCTCGATCACCGAGAGGCCGTCGATTGGAATCGCGCCGTTGTAGAAGACGTGCGGCACGAACTGGAAGGGAAACAGGGGCGTGTCCCAGCCGATCTGGCGCCGGCTCCTAACGTAGCGGTAGTAGTCGGCTGTCAGCTCGGGAATCTTCGCGTACCGAGGCAGATCTTGCTCCCGGAACATTTCGAAGCGAGCGAGCGGTTTGGCTAGGTAGAGCCACTCCGCGGGCGGGGCGCCCACGCAGACCCGGTCGAGCGATTCGTCGTGGAGGTACACGGCCAGTTTGGCCTGGTCGAGCCGCTCCAGCGGAATAACGTACCACCGTTCGGTCACGGCGGCGCCGCGGGTAAAGCCGCAGTCGCGCATCAGCCGCTTGATGTTGGACGGGTGCGTCGCCAGGTTCTGGACGGCGTCGTTCCAGAGGCAGCCGAGCGGGGGCACCGGCTTTCTCATCAGCACCTCGCGGCCGCGGTACTTGGCGAGCGCGGCGGCTCGCAGGTCTTCCGGTAGCCAGTTGCCGGGGAGAATGGCGTCGCCGCGGAAGTTCTCGGGCACGCGGTGAAATATTGCTTTCGGCAGGTGCATATACACCGCTAACTAACACCGAAGCCAAGAAAGTCAATGTGCCAAAAGAAAAGCCGCCCTTGGGGCGGCTGGTGGCTAGTGACGGGCGAAGGCCTTTTGGGCGGGTCCGGCGTGGCGGCGGAAGTGACGGCCGCGGCGGGAGCCGGGGCGCTTGATGCACTTCTCTTGGCCGCGCTTGGCGTGCT
>JBILMG010000028.1:0-9769 GCA_044375695.1 Minisyncoccia bacterium
AGCCGACCGGATAGGTCGGCGGGATTGCCAGGTTAGTAGGCGCCCGGATTCTCGGCGGCGGCGCGACGAGCCTCCTCTGCCTTCTCCTCGATCGAACGGTTGTCCGCGGGGGTCGAGTAGCTATCGGGGCGAGAGCTCTTGCCAGACGCTTTTTTGAAGGCCGGAACGGCAATCGACGCGATGATGGCGATGATGGTGATCACGGTCAGCAGCTCGATGAGGGTGAAGCCGGATTTGGATTTCATGGATTTCATGGGTATTGGTCGGTATTGGGTTTTAGCCAGACGAATGAAGGGGCTGGGCCGATTAGTAAACTGACATAGTTTTAAATTTTTGTCAATCAAAAAGAAAAGCCTCCCCTAGCGGGAGGCTCGACGGCGACGCAAGGCGGCGGCGCAGACGATTAGAAAGGTCGTGCCGGCGGCGGCGCCCATGAAAAGCATGCCCGTGAAGGCAAAAGCCAAGGCGCGGTCACCCATGCCGAGGTACCGGCAAACGAAGCCAAGAATGGCGCAGATGAGGCCCAGCAGCATGCCGCACCTGAAGATAGATGGAACGTGCTTCATGTTGGCCACGCTACCGCAAGCTCAAAGAAAATCAACAAAAAGAAAGGCCGCCCAGCGAAGCTGGGCGGCTAGTTTTAGGGCTGAGCCGCCGGCGGCTCAGGCGCCTTAGGTTTCGGCTCCGCGGGCGGAGCCTGGACCGGAGGAACCTCTGGAGCCTTGGGTGGCTCGGGCGAAGGATCTTTGGGGGCTGGGGCTTTGGGCGGGGCGTGTTCGGCCTCGTTGGCGCGAATGTTTTCTTCGAGCTGCGGCAGCCACGAGGATGGGTTCCCCGAAGCGGCCCAGACGACCTCCTGAGAGGCCGCGTCCATGAACGTAATCTCGGGCTTGGCGCCGGCAATGAAATCGCCGTCACCGCCCTTTTTGAAGGTCACGATGGTCGTCAACCAGAAGAGCCGACGCTTGCCGGCCACCGTCCGAATGAACGGCCGGTGCTCGACGGGCGCGTTGCCGCGCCAATCGAAGATTTTCTTGCTCTCGCGCACCTTGGCGGGCACGGTCGAGACCCCGAACAGGCCTTGGTCATCGTGGCTGACCACGCGGACCGAACCTACCCCGTCGGCCGGGACGAACAGGCTGAGCGCGAGGCCCTGCTTGTCTTTCGCCCACGGCTCGAGACCGAAGTAGTGCCAGAGTTTTCCCTGCTCGCCGTCCCACGTCGCGAAGACGGTGTAAGGCTGAGGGTTTTTGTCTTCTGGCATGTCCGGGATGCGGATATCGCCCCAGTGGCCAACGGCCGGCGACCAAAAGCCAGCTTTGAAGCGGAAGCTTTCGGCCGCGTAACGGCTCACGTCGTACGGAACGATGTTTTGCCCTACTAGGAATGGCTTTTTAGGCACGTCCTCGGGCCGAACCCATTCACCGGTTCCGAACAGGGCGGTCGATATTTTCGACATGAGCCCTCCTTGGTGCTGACGAATGATCACCACGCCGCCAAAGTCTGGCCACGGGGCCAGGAAGCCGCGCCAATGAATCAGCGGGACAACCTGCACCCACTCGCCCGAATCGTCTTTGAGGTACTTCACGTCCGCCGGCTCGTAAGACCAGAAGCGGATAGGCCCGAAGGACCGCACCACCGCCGATTTAACGTTGCGAACCATGGCGAGACCTTCGCCAGCCTGGAACAGCACCTTCTCGCGAGACTTCGATGAGAAGTCGAACGAAGGGCTGGTGACCGGAAGGCTCATGAGCTCTCGGACCGGTTCGGACCACCGACGGAAGAAGAACTCCTTCGACGGCTCGATCGCGAACGTGAATCGGTACGAATCCCCCACCCGCACCACGTCTGGCTCGGCCGCATCGACGGTGTCGTCGAGCACCTCGTTGGAGAGGGTGCGGACCGAGTTGAGCGGCTGAACACGCTCGTGGGCTGTTTCCGGCAAAGACGACATGTCCTGCCGCTCGACGGACACGTACCTGGAGTACAGGCACACGTAGTCGTAAGGCGAGACATTGAGGCCGTAGAGCACGAAGAGCCACGAGGCGACAACCAGGCAGCCAGCGGTGAAATCTGGCCACCAGCGGCGCAAGGCCACCGACCGAACCAGGAAAACCAAGACGGCGAGGGCTGCCACCCATTCGAACAGGTGAACCCTCAAGAACACCGCCGCCGGTTGCCACAGCGGGCGCAGGAACCAAGCCGCGAAGGCGAGGACCAGCACCAGCAGGGTAATTTTCCAGTGAGACCAGAGAAAATGCGCGCGCTTGGTGAGCGCGCGCACAGTGATTTTAGGGGAGTCCATTACTGCTGACCCTCCTGTTTTCCGGTGAAGTCAGCCAGGATCTTGCGAGGGTCGACGACCGGCTCTTCGGTCACTACCTTTGTAGGGGCAGCGGCCTGCGGAGCGGGAGGCGGAACCTCTGTCTCAGCGCGGACATCAGCAAACTCTTGCTTCAGCTCCTTGTACCCGGTCAGGAAACCGGCCACTCTGTTGCGAATCCGCTCCATTAGATTGGGCTTTTTGCCGCGTAAGCCTTCAAGCTTTTCGCCACCGGCAGCAATCGCCCCCCTAAGAGACTCTGCGTCTCCTTCGGCGAATTGCCGTGCAGCCTCAAAGAAGCTGTCCCTGTTCTCCCAGCCGCGCACAACGTGCCTGGCGTACAGGAAGACGACCCAGAACGCTAATGCCCGGAGCGTGAAGCTCAGGAAGCTGGTAAGCGCATCTTGATTCGTCGGAAACACCCACAGAGACGCCAGAGCCAACGCGACTGCCCACCAGAACTGGACCTGGACGGAGCGTCGCGCCACGAACCCTTTTCGCTCTTCGGGCTTAGGGCGTTGGTCTTTAGGCAGAAACCAGGCGAGGCCCGGCACCACAATCTTGAAGTCGAACACGACCAATAGTGAGGCTATGAGGCCCGCCACAAGGGGCGTGCCTATGAGAAGTGCAATTGTTGTCATTTGGTATTTTGATTTGGTATTTGGTTGCTCTTAGGCCTTTGTCTCAGCCAAAGAAATTTGTTCTTCAACCCATTCCTCGTAAGGTTTGGGCCACGTCTTTCGTGACAGGCGATACGCGTGCCGGTCGTACTCCCTCTGCCGGAGCACATCCTCTGGGGCAATTGCCGCCAGAAGTGAGCCCAAGGCAGCGCGCGTCCCACTCGTAACCGAGTCAGTCGGCATCGCTAGCCATGGGAGGAGGCCGTCATCACGAACCATTTCGTCCAGCTCTTCCTCTGCGGAAGATCCGAGAGATGCCGTGTAGCGATCGAGGGCGTGGTAAACGTCCGGAAGCTCGCCGTTCAGAGAAGAAGCCAGCCGTCCCCAGGCAATACCTGAGATGCCGGCAAGCTTTGTGTCTGGTCTCTTTTCACGGATTGCAGCCGCGAGAATCGCGCGCCGCACGCTCTGCACGTGAGGCAGATTTTCTCGGTGACGTCCGTGAGGAACGTTCAGAAAACCCGCCTTCGTCAGTTTTTTTAGAACCGCCAAGCCTTCTTCGGGCGTGTCGATTGACACGTACTGAGAGCCGCTCTTCTCGCCGGGCTCGTGCTGTCGCACGACCACAAGAGGCTTCGCCTCTGGGAGCCCGCGGAAGACCCACGCGCCACCGGCAACGCCACTGGTGTAGAAAGAGGCGACATCGGTAAACCGGAGAGGCTCAATCTGAATAGACTCACCCCTGAGGTCGCCGAACTGAGCGATGCTTTGCATCAGGGCAGCCGCGAGCCCCGTATCGAGAGCGGCTTCGTGGCCAGCCCGGATTCTTCGCTCTCCCTCTTGCTGCGTCTTAGACGCGTCTATCAGGCCGCTGGTGTCTGACACCTCGACCAAGACGTGATCGATGCGGAGCAGGTCCCGGGCACGACTCACCTCATCGAGCCCGCGCGCCATGGTCACAACCACGGAGCCGCGCTCTGTGAGGTTCGCGATCTGCGCCCGATTCTGCTCGTAGAGCAGCCGGAGGCAATGCGAATCGAACGAGTGCGACGGAACCAGAACAGGTGACGACACCTGCTCGGGGGCAACGATAATTGCGAACTGAACACCGCCGACCCTTAGGTAATCCCGCGGGTAACCCTGCTCGCAGAGCGCGTCCGCAACTTCTGGGCTCCACCCGCCACGATCGACCCGTATGGCGTCGAGATGGACAGGAGGAAGCTCGAGATTCTTTAGCGCCTGAAGGTAGAATTCCCTCTGGGTATTGGATGTTGTGTGAAGATTCCTCATATATTTTTCTATTTACTGTGCGTCTTCTTTTGTCCGCCATACAGCCTGGATACGGGATAGGCCCCGACCCGGCGTAAGACGGTCTGTTTTCGAAGTTCTTACGGCTTTTTGTTAGCAGTTTTTATTGATTTTGTCAATGTTTGGCCATAAAAAGAAATGCCGGACGCGATGCGTCCGGCTAGCGGTTGAACCAACTTACTTTTACCGGCTTGTCCGGCGGGCAATTTCGCGCAAAACCATCTCGCGCTGCACGCCGGCCTCGACGTCACGGCCAAACTGAATGTCTCCAACCTGAGCTCTCGTGTCCAGGTACCGAAGAGACTCCTCGATCAGAACCTGCCCGAAAGATAGGCTTCCGCAGTTTTTCCTGGCGAGCTCGCGCAGGATACCCACCCTCTCGGGGTAGACCTTTTCGAAGAACTCGCCTGGGTTATCGAACCAGGTATCCTCAACATCGAAATCCGTGAATCGGACCGATACAATCTCCTGGATGTTGCGAACGTCACGCGAGGAAAAGCCTTTGATGTGCTTCTTGAACTCCGTGTACATGAGAGCGACGAGCGCAAGCTCGCTGCCGCGCCCCCCTTTGGCGAGGGTTTTGGCGGCAAAGTAAGCCTCTTTCGTGGCTTTTTCTCTCGGCTCTTCGTACCGTCCAACAACATCGGCCAATCGAGTTCCGCCCTGCTGAGCGGACATCAGAGAGTAACCGTTGATGGCGTCCAGGCCGTTGAGTTCCGCCGGGAACAGATCTGCAAGCTTGCGCTGCCATCCGTACCCTTGGTCGGCGAAATCTTCGAACGTCTGAGCACCGGCAATCTCGAAACGCTGGCGAACTCGCGAAAAAATCGCCGGGTCAACCTGTTCCGGAAGATTGGTGAAGATGTCGACAAGAACGTTGCCGAGATTCTGAGCGGACGCCCCTTCCGTTTCGCGGAGGAAAACGCCAATCAGCTCGCGCACGCCGGCAGATACGCTCTGCCTCGTACGGTCTTCGAGGTTATTCTCTCCGTCGTCGATGGTTGCGTAGACGATTGCCTTCTTGTTTTTGAAGCGCTTCATCCACGCCTCCGCACGTTCAGCCGTCCCTCCCTGAAAGGTCGAGATAATGTTGTTGGGCATCGGCGCGTAGTCGAAGGGGATCCCTCGACGTTCGCAGTACCGTTTAATCAAGGTGCCGATAGCCTGGATGAGCATGCTTTTCCCGGTACCCGGAGGACCGAATCCCATGCGTATCCAGGGAAACCCTCCGACATCGCAGATTGGGTTTCGCCCAGCGATCACATCGTACAGCGCGAGGAACATGGCGATACGGATACCGGCATGCTTAGCCTCTTTGTTGCCAACGATCTGCTCGAACTCGACCTCGTTGATCTCGACGACCTGCCCGACAGACTTGCCGGGCATTTCGAAGCCGTCGATCACAAGGTCAGCTCCTTCAAGCTGGTACGCCGCCTGCTCGAACGTCTCGCGACGAGGCAGGTCCGCTGAACGGGAGACAATGGTCCCGGCAGCGTCCTCGAGAGCCCGCTCGAAGGAGCGGAGCAACCTGAGTTCTCCGGCGGCCGAGTCAGCCAAACCTGAAAGGTGGCAAACAAGGTCGCGGAGAGACGCAACGGGGGTAGAGAGCACGACCTCTGGTTTTGTAACCGCGGGCAGGTCAATTGACCTCGCCTCGTCTTCCCTGTGACCGGAAAGCCTCCACAGAGCGTATCGAGCGGTGCAGTAAACAGCCACCGCTGCGGCCATCTGCTGGCACTCCGTGAACATGGATTCTTTTTCCTTGGGAAGCTTGCCCGACCTGTTGAGCAGCTCGAGTTCACCGAGACCAGCCTGACGCCCGTACTCCGCGGCGAGATGAATCCCGAAGGCTACACCATCGCGCAAAGAGAGCAGTATCAGGTTGGTCGTCTCGGTGAGGGGGACCCTGTTCCCGCCAATTTTCCCCACAGCCTCAACCAGCGAAGGCAAGGCCGGGGCCGATCCGACGGTAATCCCGCGAGCGGGACCTGAAGCAGCCTTAGGCTGCGACTTGGCGCTAATGATGTCCCAGGCAGCCGAATGCTGCTTGGTGAGGTCCTCTGTTCGGACCGGTAGATGCGAATGTCCTGAATTATTCATTTTTTATTTTTGATTTGTTCAATTTGCCACCACAGACTCAGACCTGTCGTAGGTCGCTATGTGGTCACTTCGGTATCCCGCAAGCGCGGGATCGTTGTGCCTCATAGCCTGGAGCACGTGGTGAGGAAGCACGAGACGGTGCATGACGTAAGACGCCACAGCCTCGGCGCACTCTGGGGTATCGTTGGGCAGGTGGTAGACCTGGACGACCCTCCCCGCTCCAATCAATTTTGCGAGAGCGCCCCTTTCCGGGACGAACTCTTCTCTCTTTGATTCGAGTCCTTCGACCCTCACCTCAAGAGCAAAATCGTCTTCGTCGCCATGAGAGCTGACCACTTCCGTGAGCAGCGAGCTGCCCCGACAGAAACCCGGAACACGCAACGGCCCCAACCTAACGCGCACGAGGCGCTTTGGGTGAAGCTGCGGTAGGTCTCTGTCGATTTCGTTTGCCAAGACGCCGAGAGGAGGAACTCGTCCCCCTTCGGTGCGGATTGACTCGCGTAGCAGGCTCAGCCTCGTGGTGTCTTCGAGGAGCGGTTTTTCGCCAGACCACTCAAAGACCAGCATGTGCAGGTGCGGCAGGTTCGTGACGGGATCGTAGCAGCCCCAGGTAACCGTATGTTCGCGGCGACCATTCGGGAGAAGCTTCCCCGCCGACACGTCGCCCATGGTGAACGACAGGAACAGCGCCGTATCTCGAATACGCTCCCGGTAAACCCGCTCGGCGATAGCCCACCGGATTTCGGTCGGGTCACGTCGATTTGCGAACATCTCGTTCAAGAGTTGCTCGGTGAGCATGGGAACGGTCTGACCCTCGCTAAGGTAGCGTGCGCTGTCGGCCCGATCAGCTTCAAGCCCCATAAAGGCAAGAAGGTGGGGCAGGCCGCCATCGCGGAGGTCCAGCTCCAGCTTGTGGGCGGGACTGTGCTCCTGGCGGAACATCAGCGTATTGAGCGAACGAACGAGAAGTTCGACGAGCGGAGCGGTAGCCCGAACGTCGTCCGAGCGCGCGACCGCATCATTGTTCCCGTACCAGCCCAAAACCACGCGACCAACACGTCCGATGATGCGCGCGTACCGCCGGTACTCTTCTGGAGTACCAAGCCTTGCCAGATCACCCGTTGCCTCGAGGAGGCCGAGCATTCCGCCTAGTTTTTTTTGTTCATTCATTTGGTATTAGGTATTTGGTTGATTTTTTACTGCTGACAACCTCTAGAAAAAGCGGGGGAGTTCCCTCCCCCGCTCGTAGCTGGTTGCCGGCGATTAGGCTGCCGCAGCCGGCTGGCTCCCCGAGTAGCGGGAGAGCGAGGTCTGGGTGGGATCGATGCCGTAACGATTGCGGAACTCTTCCACAAGGTCTTGGTACCTGTCGCGCACCTTCCCCTGAGCCTCCACCTGCGCCGCGCGGATTTCTTCGAGCTGACGGAGTGCCTCCGGGCTCGATTCCATCATCGCGAGAGCGTGGTTATCGGAAGCGACGCCGATCTCGGCCATGCGAAGGGTGTTGCGCTTATCAATCTCGCGGCCTGCGGCGTTGAGCTCGCTGGCCACGTCCTGATCTGCGAGGGCCTTTTGGGCCTCGAGGCGGGACTTGATGGTGACGACGCGCTCCTCGGTGTCCGACTGCAAGACGGCAATCCACAGACGCTGGTTGTCGCGCAGTTTGATCTGCGCCTGTTCGTGAACCTGGAGCTCAGAAGCGAAACGCTCCTTGCTCTGGAACACGCCCATAGCGATATTGCGGTTGCCGCGCAGGTTTTCGGTTTGCGCCTTGAGGTCCGCGAGTTGGGTTTCGGCAACGGTGCGTTCCGTAGAACCGTTCAGCAAGCCCTTGATTTCCTCCTCTTTCGCGAACTGCGCCTGCTCTGCGGACTGCAGTTCGGCCTCGATTCTCTCGAGAGCCTCAGCGGCAGCCTGCTGAAGTTTGGCAGCTTCGGCACGACGGGTAGCGACAGCTTTGACCTCGCCTTCGGTGATCTTCTGGCGTTGGCGCATCAGATCGATAACCTTCCTCACGCGGAGCATGTACTCCTGAAGAGAGTGCTCGAACGAGGCGGTCATCAGGCGGTCTCGGACCTTGCGGGCCACTTCCTTCTCGGCCACCTTGAAGGCGACCTCGGCTTCGGCAAGCGCCTGATCCGCTTTCGCCTTGTTGCTTTTGGCGAACAGACCGAAAAGTCCGCCGCTAGGGCTTTGGGCCGCAGCGCGGGCAGCTTCGAGGACCTCTTTGGCTCTTGCCATGACCGCCTGCTCTTCGGCACTCGGCTCCTGAAGCTTGGAGTATTCCTCTCCCAGCTGCTCAAAGAGCGCGTTGATGCCGAAGACAACTTGGGCCAAGTCCTTCTCGTCAGAGGCGAATCCTGCGCGCACCTGAGCAAAGGTGGCTTGAAGGACCTGCATGCGCGTATCGCGCTGCGGGCCCTCCAGCTTCCCAGCTTCGGTGAACTGTGTTTCGAGCTGATTAACCTGTTCGATGAGGCTGACCCCCACCGATGAGGTGAGGCGGTCAACTGCGGCGTCGGTATCTCCGGTCAGATTCTGCAGCAGAGCAGCAGAACCGCCGGCACTGGATGGTGATTGCGGTGTCATTATTTTAGGAGAATCGGTTTGTTGTTTTCGATGACCGATTTGAAAACCTTCTAGCAACAAAAGAAGATTTTGTCAAATTTATGGGAAGCGAAAAAAAGCCGCGGCGCCCAGAGGGCGCCGCGGCTGCTTTCGGGCTCGGGACGGGGTTCGGGCTACTTGAGCTCGACCTTGCCGCCGGCGGCCTCGATCTGGGCCTTGATGGCCTCGGCCTCCTCCTTCTTGACGTTCTGCTTGAGGTCGGCCGGAGCGCCTTCGACGAGGTCCTTGGCCTCCTTGAGACCGAGGGCGAGCACCTCCTTCACGACCTTGATGACCGCGATCTTGGTGGCGCCACCATCGGCGAGGTGGACGGTGAACGAGGACTTCTCCTCGCCCGCAGCGGCGGCGGCAACCGGGGCGGCAGCCACGGCGGCAGCGGAGACGCCGAAGCGGCCCTCGATGGTCTTCACGAGCTCGTTGAGGTCAACGACGGACATGGTCTCGATCTTCTCGATGAGGTCCTTGAACTTGGACGGTACCTCGAAAGTGTTTTCAGACATGGGTAGTTTGGTTAGGGAGTTTTACTGAGATCGGTCGGTCAGAGCGTGGCCACAAACCTTGTCCGGCGAGGCGCCGAGGAGCGGAAACCCGAGGCGTACTTAACGTACGGTGAGGGTTTTCGCGACGCGGGCAACGAAGCTGGGCGAGGTTTTGGGCATGCTCTAGGCGCGGGTGTCCGCGACGGCCTTGAGGCCAACGGCCAGGCGCTGCATGGGCGAGTTGAGCAGGTTCGCGAGCATCGAGAGGAGCACCTCGCGCGACGGGATGTCGGCGATAGCGAGCATCTCGG
>JBILMG010000030.1:0-9021 GCA_044375695.1 Minisyncoccia bacterium
GGCCTGCTCGACGGCGAAGCCGATGACGCGCTCGTGGTTACCCTCGGCCTGCGCCTCGGCGATGAGCGCGCGGAAAACGTCTTCGCGCCCTACCCTTCCGGCGACGCGGGCGTAGGTGCGCCAGGCGTTCTCGTTCTTGGTCTGAATCTCGTAGGTCTCGCGCGCGTAATCGAGCGCGCGAGGGTCATTCGCCCAGGCGTAGGCCAGCGCGAGAGCGGCGCGGGTGCTCTGCTTTTCGGGCGCGCGGGCTACGGCTGCCTCGAGGGCGAGGGCAGCGCCAGCCGCGTCGCCGCTGCGCAGGCGGAACGCGCCGAGCACGTACGGGTAGAAGCTATCGAGCGGGTGCGCGGCAACGGTCGCGACGAGGGCAGCGTCGGCGCCGGCCAGGAACGCCTCGCGATCGGCAGCCGGGACGGACTCCAGGCCCCCGGCCGCGCTGGCCGCCTGCGAGTACTGAATAGCGACCTCCGGCGAGCCGAAGCTGTTTTGGGCGAGCGCCTCTTCGAAGAGAGCCATGTTGCCGAGGACGCCGTCCGGCCGCGCCGCGACGCGCTCGCCCGTGGGGAGCTGCGCCACGACGGTGATCGCCTCGATGGTCTTCCGCGAAGCGCGAATCGGCGCGGCGTTAACGGCGTAGGCGACCACCGGCAGCGCCACCACGACCGTCGCGACGAGGAGCGCGGAGGCGTCGGCGCCAATCCTGATCCGACGAGATTCGGCAGCCGGGCCGAGCGCGGCCGCGAGCGCGATGAGCCACGCGTAGTTCATGTAGCTGGCGAGATTGTCGAAGACGAACACGTTGTGAACTAGGTACGCCGCGAGGAGCGAGAGCAGGACGGCCCGCTCGTCGCCGCGGAGCGACGAACGCCACAGGCCGTAGGCGACCGCCGCGAAGAGGCCAAAGTACGCGAGAAACCCGAGCGCGCCGCCGGCGACCAGCCAGTCGGTCAAAATGGAGTGGGTGCGGTCGAAGTACTGCTCCTGGTCGTGGAGGCGCTGGTCGTAGCGCATGTCGAAGACAATGCCGTAGTTCCCCTGCCCCCAGCCGAGCACCGGGCGCTCGAGGAAACCTTCCCAGGCAATTTTGGCGTTCACCGCGCGGGACAGGAGCGTGCGGTCGTTGAGCGAGGCGCCGAAGTAGCGGCCGAAAATTTCGTGGTTACGGACGACCTCAATTTCGCGGCCAACCGCGAAGAGCGCCACGGAGAGCGCGAGCGCGCCGATTATCCAGGCGCCGGCCTTGCGGTACGGGTTGCCGCGGCCGAACGTTAGGAAGATGGCGCCGGCTACGGCGACGCCCGCGACGACGCCGAGCACCGAGCCACGGGTACCGGTGTACGCGAGGACGGCGGCGAAGGCGGCGGCGGCGAAGAGGTAGAGGCTGCGGATCGACTTATCTTCTTCGCGCAGGGCGAGGAAAGAGGCGAAGCCGGCGGCGAAGAGCATGTACCCGGCCAGGTAGACGGCGTTGCCGAAGGTGCCGTCTACGCGCACGCCGCCCTGGTTAATGGTCTGGTAGCCGAGGATTTGGGTGGCCGCGAACACCGCCATCGCCGCCGCGGCAATCACGTGAAAGCCGAGGAAGCGGCGCCAGTCGGCGGCCGTGCGGAACATCGAGGTGAGGGTGAGAACGTAGGCGCCGAGGTGGAGCATCAGCACCAGGCCGTCCATGCGCTCGTACTTGGACCAAATCGCGAGCTGCGGATCGGCGGCCAGGAAGTCAGCGGCGGCGACAACCGCCAGGAAGACGGCGCCGATTACGAGGACCGGGCTCTTCCAGCGAGGGCGGTACTCGGGGCAGCGGATGGCGAGGATAGCCCAGAGCGCGAACGCGGCCTCGGCGACGAAGCGGAACGCGAAGCCCTTGCCCGTAATGAACGGGAAGAGCATTGAAGGGGTCTCGATGAACGGGATAAGGGCGGTCGAGAACAGCAGGGCGACGATAATGCTGCGCAGCGTCTTGTCCATTTGGCTCATGGGGCCGAATCTACCACGCGGGGCGCGGCGCCGCCCAGACGGGGCGCGTGGTAAAGTCGGCAACGCGAACAATGGTGCGCCAGCGCATTCACGGCATACTCAGAGCTTCCGAACGCCTCACGGGGACCGACATGGTGTACCTCGCGCGCGGCGGCTTTTGGCTGGGCGCGGCGCAGGCGGGGGCCGCCGCGGCGGCGTTTGGCCTGTCGCTCGTGATGGCCCGCTACGTCAGCGCCGAGGTTTTCGGCAGCTACAAGTTCCTGGGGTCGCTCGGGGCAATCTTTGGGGCAATTTCGCTCACCGGGTTTGCCACGTCGGTCGTCCGGTCTGTGGCCCGCGGCCACGGGGGCACCGTGCGCGGCGCCTTCGCCGAGACGCTCCGGTGGAGCTGGCCGGGCATCGGCGTCGCGCTCGCCGTCGCGGCGTACTACGCCGTCCGCGGCAACCTGCCGTACGCCCTCGCGGTGGCGCTCATTGGCCTCGCGCTGCCAATCACCGGGGCGAGCTCGCTCTACACCTCGTACCTCACGGGCCTCAAAAATTTTCGGCTCAACGCCGGCATTTGGACAGCCGCGAACCTCGTGACCGTCGGGCTCACCGCCGCCGCGGCTATCTGGTCGGGAAAGCTGCTGTGGCTGGTTGTCGCCGCTTACGCCGGCTCCGCGGCGGCGACGTACCTAGCCTACCGAGCCTCGCTCGCGGCGGTTCCCCCCGTAGGGGGCGACGACCCGGAGAGCCGCAACCTCGGCCGGCACCTCAGCGCGATAAGCTTCCTCGATACGCTCGCCGCGAACGCGGACAAAATTATCGTCTTCCAGTTCCTGGGGCCGGCTGCCACCGCCGCTTACGTTTTCGCCATGGGCATCCCCGAGCAAGGCCGCGCCCTGCTCAAGAGCGGCGCGCGGCTGGCCGTGCCGCGCATGGCCGAGCGCCCGTTCGCCGAGCTGCAGGCGACTACCCCGAAAAAGGTCTTCCGCTTCGCGGCGGCGGGGGTTGTCCTGTGCGCCGCCTACGCGTTCGCCGCGCCGTCTATCTTCTCGGTCCTCTTCCCCGCGTACGTCGAATCGGCCAAGTACTCGAGCCTGCTCGGCTTCGCCATGATTTCGGCGCTCGGGCAGGTGCCGATGGCGGCGCTCTCGGCGCACGCGAAAACGCGGGAGCTGTACCGCTACTCCGCGTCGGTAGCCTCGGTGCGCATCGTCGCCCACCTAACCCTCATCGCGGCGTTCGGCATGTGGGGCGCCGTCGCCTCGACCCTCATCGGGCACGCCGCCATGTTCGCGGTGCCGCTCTACCTCTTGAAGCGGGCTCGCTAGCGCGGCTTCCTGACCGCGAAATGGAAAGAGTCTAGGAAGAAGGTCGCCGCGAGACGGTAGGCCGCAAGCGCGCACGGGCGCAGCAGCCGCGACGCGAAGCGCCGCCGAACGAGACGCTCGCGCAGGTCTTCCGCCTCGAGGCCAGCCGCGGCAGCCAAACGGAAGAACGCCGCGCGGGTGAAGTAGCGCATGTCCGAGAGCCGCTGCCGGCCGGCTGGCCCAGAGTAGTCCTTGTGCCGCCCGAGCAGCCCGATGATCCGCTCTGCCCAAGGGCGAGGCAGCCAGTTAATCCCGTAGAGGTAGAAGTGCTGATCGCGAAAGCCGAACCGGTTAGGCGCGCTCACGTACGCCTCGCCGCCGGGCGCGAGCACGCGGGCAATCTCGCCCATCATGGCCCGAGGATCTTCGACGTGCTCGATGACCTCGCACACGTTGGCGAAGCCGAAGCTCCCGTCTTCAAACGGCATAGCCTCTCCGGGGCCGCCCACAATTTCGGCGGCGACGCCGCGCGCGACGAGACGCGCGCGGGTCTCGTCCGCGTACGCGGGGTTCGGCTCGAGCCCGACGACCTCCCCGCCCCGGGCGGCGACGTCGGCGACAAAGGCGCCGCGGCCGCAACCAACGTCGAGCACGCGCCGCGCGAGCAGATCCGGGAAATGGCGCAGCAGCGCGTCGAGGTGCGTCCTCGGCGGGAGCGCGAGCAGATCGACCTGCGAAAGCGCGAGGAGCGCACCGGACGACGTCACGGGAAAAGCGCGGCCGCGGTTAGGGATGGCGCGGACGCGGTAGCCGAGGCCGAACAGAAAATCTGCGGCTTCGCGGTAGCCGTCATCGTCGCCCGAGGTGCGCTCGAAGAGCACCGCGGGACGATCGCGGGCGATGAGCTTACGGGCGCCGAGAACCACCCGGGCATCGGCGCCTTCGGCGTCAATTTTTATGAGGGAGACGCGGGGTGACCCCGCGGGCACGCAGCCGTCGAGGGTTACCGCGCGAGCGGCGATATCGACGCTGCCCGTGGCGCCGTGAACAATCGAGGATTTCCCCAGGTCCTGGGGGTGGAGGTGCAGCGTCACGTCACCCTCGACATCAGAGGCCGCCTCGCGGCGCACCTCCAGATGCGAGAAATTGTTCTCCCGGGCGGCGGCCTCGAGGTCGGCCGCGAGCGTCGGGTTCGGCTCGAAGGCGAGGACGCGGCCGCGCGGCCCGACCGCGGCGGCGAAGACGAGCGAGTAGAAGCCGAGGTTAGCGCCGACGTCGATTGCGGAATCCCCGGCCGAGAGGTGCCGGAGCATCGCCCCGGTCGCCGCGGGCTGAAAGTCTCCCGCCGCAATCAGCCAGCGCTCGCTGGAGCTGGCGCCGGTGAGCGCGCGGCGTACGCCGCGCTTGAGGCGGAACGTTCCGGAAGCCGATGGTGGGCCGACGCGCTCGGCGAGAGACCAGAGGCCCGGCAGCGGAAAGCTCGCGAGGCCTTGCAGCGCGCGCGACGCGGCCGTGAGCGCCGGGACCCACCGGTAGAACTTCTTAGCCACAGGTGCACGCTGTGTATCACGCGTCGCCCCGTCAATCAATTGGCGCCCTGGGCAGAGACCTTCGGCTGTACTAGCATCTGCCACACCAATGGAGCTCTCCGACGCCATAAAAGCCCGCGTCTCGACGCGAGTTTTCCGCCGCGGGGCGCTGCCGCGGGAAACCGTAGACAAAATTATTGAAGCCGCGCGCTGGGCTCCCTCCTCCTGCAACCTGCAGCTCACCGAGTACATTGTCGTCGACTCGCCAGAGCTCCTCGCGCGTTTGGCGGCAGAAGCCAGCGAGAAATTCCGCTGGGCGGACACTATCGTGGCGGTGATTTACGACGGGCGCCTCTCGAAGACGCGCGAGGCTGCCGCCGTGTCGGCCGGCGCCGCGACGGAGAACATGCTGCTCTGCGCCGCCGACCTCGGCGTGGCCGCTTGCCCGATGGCCGGCTTCTCCGGCGACGCGGCAATTCGACGCCTGCTCGGCATTCCCGGCCACTATCGCCTCGCTCTCCTGGTGGCCCTAGGCTACCCGGCGAGCGAATCCCCGAGGCAGAGCCGCGAGCAGTCTCGCCTGCCAGCCGAACGAATCAGCCACCGCAACGGGTGGTCTCCCTCGGCGGCGCTCTGCCTGTCGGAGAGGCTCGGCGACTGGACAGCCGAAGACCTTAGGCGCTACCGCGAACGCCTGGCGCCGGTGTACCTCTACGACGGGCACTACCGGCTGCAGACGTTCGCGCCGGAGGTGTTCGAGGACGCCCTCTCGCTCGTGCTCCCGCCGCTCGGCCGCGACGCCTCGGCGCTCGACCTGCTCTCCTACGACGGGTGCGCCACCAGGAAGATTCGCGCGGCGCGACCGGACGTGGCGCTCACCTGCGAGGACGACCTGCCGTACGTTCGCGACGTTCTCGCGAGAGACCTCGGGGTGAAAGCGGTCGCCGCGGGCGAAGCCGTGCCCGAGGTAGACCTGGCTACCTGCATCCACAAGCTAGAGTTCGACGCGGCGCCTCGGGCGACGGTTAGCATCGCCGCCGACGCGCTACGCCCCGGCGGCACGCTGCTTTTGACCGCGTCTAGGCTCCGCCCGAGCGCCAAGCTGAGCCGGGCGCTCGGGCGCCTCAAAGATTGGCTGCGCGGCAAGACGCGCAACGTGTACGAGGGCAGCCCCTACTACAAAATTGGGCCGCGGCGGGCGATTTCGCGGCGCGAGCTCGCCTCGCTGGCGACGGGCGCCGGGCTCAAGATCAAAAGCAGCGGCGAGCGCGAGGTACCCGTGCCCGGCGCGGCGGCACCGCAGCGGTACTCTTTCGTAATCGCCGAAAAATGATCGACGAGCGAACCAAGCAGGAGGCGCGACGACGGGCGCTCGCCATCACCGAAACCATCGAGCGGCACCACACCCGAGCCGACGGCATCATCGTCTGCGCCATCAACGATTCTGAGAAAGACGGCGGGCGCGAGCGGCCGCTCGTCGACGACCTCGGGGATTTCCTGCCCTTCACCGACTACTTCGGCCGGCGGGACATTGGCGACCGGCACATCGCCTTCCTGGAAGCTCGCGGCGGCGAGCTCGCGTACCGCTACGCCTTCGACTTCACCGACATGCTGCTCGGTCTCGCCTGGCGCCTCGCGGGCCCCTACGCGGACGAGGCGTCTCGGCGAGCTCTCGCGCGCTGCGCCGACGCCTTCCTCGCGCGGCACTGGGACGGGCAGGCCGTGCGCTCCTACCGGTTCGGGCCGCTCGCCCCGGCGCTCCTGTCGGGACAGGACACGGCCTTCGTCGAGGCCTTCCTCGAGCTGTCAGATCCTACCGGCGACGCCGCGTGGGCCAGCCGCGCCGAATCGCTCGCCGCCGCGTTCACCGCGGCACCGCTCTTCGAAGCCTCGGGTCTGGTCCCCGACACGATTGCCCGCGGGAAATTTGCCGGCCTCGCGCTGTCGCTCCTGCGCCCCGAATCGGCTGGTCGCGCCCGCATGGTCAAGGCCAACGCGAACCTGGGCTTCGGCTTCCTCGAGGCGAAGCGCCGAGGCCTCGCCTGGGCCAATGAGCCCCTCGAGAAGCTGACCCGTGCCATTCTCGACGGCGTCAGGGAAAACGGCGGCGCGCCCGGCAACGACCTCTTGCCGCGCGCCACGAGAACGCCCGACCTGCTGGCCGCCTTCTCGACGATCGATTTCCTCTGCGACGCCGCCGCGCTTTCGGGGAGCGGCGAGCTGCTCGACGCCGCTAGGGGCATCGCGAACTTCTGGCTCGCGCAGCAGTCTCCGGTGACCGGCTTGTTCCCGAAGAAAGCTGGCGGCAAAACCACCTACGTCGATTCCGAAACCGACATGTCGGTGGCGCTGCTGCGCCTATGGGAGCACACGGGCGACGACGCTCACCTAAGCTCGGCGATCCGCTGCGTGGACGGGGTGCACCGCTTCCACTTCCGCGAGCGCGGGCTGGTGCTCGAGGTAGACGTGGCGAGCGGCGAAGTTGCCGACCCCCTCCTGAAAGGAAAGTTCCAGGCGCTCGCCCTGAAGCCGCTCATCTACATGATTGACGGCCGGCGAATCATCGATTCGCCGGAGCTCGAACGGCTGATGCGGGATCGCTAGCCGCGCGCGAACGACGCGACCGACTCGGCCCGCGACGTCCAGCTCGCGGCGCGGGCAATTTTTTGGCCGCGGGCGGCGCGATCGGCCGAAGACGCGTCATCGGGAACAGAGGCTACGGCCGCCGCGAGCGCGGCCGCGTCTCCGGGCGGCACGAGGATCGCGGTCTCCGGCGAGAGCGTCTCGCGCAGGCTCGGGATGTCCGAGGCGACGACCGGCGTCCCGCTGGCGAGGTACTCGTAGAGCTTGAGCGGCGAGGTGTAGCGCGCGGAGAGCGCGTCTTCGGCCAGGTTCGGCAGAACGGCCACATCGGCCGCGCGGAGGAAGCGCGGCACATCGCCGTGCGGCACGCGCCCGACGATGCGCAGATTTTTAACGGCGCCGAATTCGGCGCGAAAGCGCGAGAGGTCGAGGTCGGTGCCGCCGACGATCGCCACTTCCCAGCCCGCGGGCAAGAGCGCCGCGGCGCGCGCGAGCACCTGCGCGCCTTTCCAGCCGTAGAGGTGCCCGGCGTAGACGGCGAGGCGCGCCTCGGGCGAAAAGCCGAGCGCCGCGCGGCACTCCTCCTTCCCCGCGGCGATGCAAAACTTTTCGAAGTCGACGGCGTCGGGCGCGACCAGAATTTTCTCGCGCGGCACGCCGCGGGCAGCGTAGTCGTCCGCGAGGCCGCGGGAAATGGCGACGACCTTCACGCCGAGGGCGAGCGAGAGGCGCACGGCCCAGTTCCACTCCCCGCGGTGAGTCTCCCACGCCGCGACGCGGCCGAGCAGGCGGGGCACCGCCGCAGCCAGGTACTCGCGGGAAATAACGGCGTCGCCACGACGCGCGCGCAGCGCCGCGGCGAGCCCGCCCAAGACCGCGAACTGCAGGCTCTCGAAGAGGAAGCCGATTCGCCCGAAGCGCACGGTGTCGAGCACCGGCACGCGCAGAATCTTGACGGTATCAGGCAGCCCGTAAACCTCTCGCGCGTCGCCAGAGGTTCTGCGGCGCGGCACGACGACCGTCACGCTGCCGCGCGCGGCAAAAGCCTTCGCCATGGCCGCCACCTGAATCCCGTGCGCCTTCTCGGTCGGGAAGCGAATGTTCGCGAGGAGGTAAATCATAGTCGCGCGTCGAACTCGCGAGCCCAGAGCCGAAAGGCCAAAAGGCCCCACAGCGACGGGAAGAGGTAGCGCTCTTTAGACACGTGCGCCTCGAGCATGCGGGAGACCGCCGGCCAATCGAAGAGCGGGTCGGTGGGCGCGTGGAAACCTGGCAAGAGCGCCGCCCTGGCGAGATCGGCCACCGGCCCGCGCCGCAGCCACTTGGCGCCAGGCGAGAACCAGCCGCGCTTCTGCTGCGAGAGCAGGAACGACGGGAGCCGAGAGCGGAACGCCTCCTTGAGCACGCGCTTGGTGCCAAAAATTCCAACCTTGTGCGCGGTCGGCGTGCGGTCTGCCTCGTCGGCCACCAGGTCGTCGAGGAGCGGCACGCGAATCTCGAGCCCGTGAGACATCGACATTTTGTCGCCGCGCAGGAGCGCCTCGTCGACGAGCCAAGAGCGGCGGTCGGCCGACATGAACGCGCGCCCGAAGTCGCCGTTTTCGGCGTCGGCGCCAGACAGGAAACGCTCCGCGAAC
>JBILMG010000031.1:0-8873 GCA_044375695.1 Minisyncoccia bacterium
GCCGCCTGGTCGGTCGTCTTTGGCCCATCTTCCTTGTCCTTCTTCTTGGAGCCGAAAAGGTCCGACAGGTCGCCGGCGAAAGAAGACATAGCCCGCGAGGCGCGGTAGCCGGCCGAGTCCCGCGCGTCGAGCTCGGGCGGGTTCTTGTCGCCCTTCTCGAGCCCCCGCAGCCCCTTGCCGAACTGGTCCGAAAAGAAGCGTCCCGAGGGCTTCAGCACCAGCTGCACCGCGGCGCCCTCTGCGTCCCGGTCGAGCTTGGTGAGCGCCGAAACCACCAGGGACATCGGGTCGCTGTCGAAAGCCGAAGCCAGGCGCAGCGGGTAGGCCGCCACGCGCTTGAGCTTGGCCTCGGACGCGACCGCTACGCCGCCCGGGCCAAACGGGTTGTAGTCGTCGGGCTGGCGCACCAGGGTCGCCTCGGGGAACACCGTGCCCACCTGCTTCTGCAGGAGCTCCGCCGAGCGTTCCGGCACCGACAGGTAAATGGAAAAGTCTTCGGCGCCGGCGGGGTTAGCCAGCTCGACCGTGAGGTGCCCGTCCGCGCCCGAAACGCCGGCGTAGAGCTGCTCCATACGGCCAACCAGCTCCTTGAGGCCATCTTCCCGGCCGCCGTTCTTGGAAGCCGCCTCGGGCACGTGCAGCTCGAAGAGCGCGCGGCGCAGCAGGGTACCCATCGGCTCACCCTCCCCCGCGCCGGGCGCGCGGTGGCCGGCGCCGATGTAGGCCACCAGGAAGCGGTGCAGGTCGTCGGCTAGGTGCGGGTCGTTCAGGCGCGAGACAATGTCAATCGCGTGCGCGACGCCCTTGGTCTCGACCAGGTGCACCAGCTCGGCCATTTTCTCGTCGTGCTGCTCCGGAGAGAGCGAGAGCACGATTTCCTCGCGGAAGTGCTCCGGCACCAGCGCGCCCTTGCGGTACACGTCTTCCGGCTGGCGCCCGGCGTGCTCGCGCACGATGCTCGCCGCGAGCTCCTCGCGCGCCGCCGGCAGAGCCTCGCCGCGATTTTCGGCCGCGCGCTCCGCCAGCTGGGCGCGCAGCCAGCGCACCTCTTCCTCGGCGTTCGAAAACTGCGGCTGCGGAACTTGCTCCATGCGGCCAATTCTAGCAGCCGCCCGGGATAGGGGCGGCTAAATTGTGGAGGCTTTTCCCCTACCGCCCCGTCAAGACCAGGCAGCCACCCTCGACAACCGCGACGGTCTTCTCGGTCTGCGCGGCCAGAGAGCCATCCTTGGACTCGAGCGCAAAGCCGTCCTTGCCGATCTTGAGGTGCCAGCCGCCGGTCGAGAAGATCGGCTCGATGGCGATAACGGCGCCTACCGGCAAGACTGGCCCTTCGTTCGGCTTCCCCTCGTTCGGCACGTAGGGATCCTCGTGGAGGCCGTAGCCGACGCCGTGACCGGCCAGCTCTTTCACCACGGTAAAGCCCGCCCGGCGCGCCACGCGCTCGATGGCAGCCGAAATCTCACCCACCCGAACGCCGGGCTTCACCGCGCGAATGGCGGCGTCCAAGGCGTCCTTGGTGGCTTTAACCAGCCGGGCGCTCTCGGGTGGTACCGGAGGCACAATCACCGTCACCGCGGCATCCGTAATGAGGCCGCCGTGGGTGAGCCCCGCGTCCACCTTCACCACGTCGCCCGGCTTGAAAACCTTCGAGGCGAGCGGCACGCCGTGGACGATTTCGTGGTTAATCGAAATGCAGATTGTAGAGGGGAACGCCTTGCGCGCGCCCGCCGGCTTGTAGTTCTTAAAGGCCGGCTTGTCGCCGCCGGCCACAATCATTTCCTCGGCCAGGCGGTCGAGGGTATCCGCCGAGACGCCCACCTTCACCTCCTTGGCGAGCGCCTGGAGCACGCGCCAAAGACGACGTCCGCCTTCGCGGAGCGTCTGAATCTCTTCGGGGGTCTTGAGGCGAATGGCCACGCAGGTACCCTAGCAGGTCAAAAAGCGCCGGGCTACAGCCCGAGGCCCGCGGCGATGTCCGCGGCCACAGCCTCGATCGGCTGCTCGCCCCTCACCTCGACGAAGCGGTGGCGCGGGTGGGCCTTGTAGAAGTCGACGACGGGTAGCACCTCGCGCTCGAACCAGTCCATGCGGGCGTCGATGTCGGCGCGCTCCTGGTCGTCGGCGCGGCCGCGGGCCAAGAGGCGCTCGGTAGCCCACTCGCGCGAGACGTTCAGGTAAACAACCGCCGCGTCGTCGCGGCCAAAGAACTTGAGAGCCTCTTCGAGGACGTTCGCCTCCGAGACGCGGCGCGGCATGCCGTCCATCAGGAGCACGGTTTCGGGCGCCACCTTCTCGACCAGCTCGGACGTCCAAGCCCACACCGAGAGGAACTGCGGCTGCAGGCCGCCGTCATCGTTGATCTTTCGGGCGAGCGCGGCGGCGTGGCTGGTGGTCTCGAAGAAGCGGCGAAAGCGCGCGCCAGATTCGACGCGGGCAATCGGCCCTGTCGCCCCGAGCGCGGCGGCCAGCTTTTCCACCTGCGTCCCCTTCCCGCACCCCGACCGGCCGATGACGATTACTGTTTTTGGCATTGCGCGGCAATTGTAGCAGCCCGTATCGCCCTAGCACGCGGTCTGTTTTCTGTTCGGCTTACGGTATTTCGCGTCCAAATCACCACAGAAGCGACAGTCGCCAGCGAAAATCGCGTTTCCCGACCGACGGCGTACCGGAGGGTACGATGAGAGAGGAACCTCGATTTGCAGCGGCGGATCGAATCTTCCTGTGTCGCCCCGCGCGGGGCGACAGTTCCGAGCGAGACGAAACGAAAACCGCCCGAAGCGGGACAGCTGTCCAGCGAGGGCGGTTTTCGTTTGTCGCAGCCGGAAATGGAGTCTCGCGCCTAGCGGTACTCCCTCATTGTGATTTGGCCGTCGAACTTCTTGATGAGGTCCGTAACGACGTTCACCACGATGAGGAGCGACGTGCCGCCGACGGTCACCGCCTGGATGCCGGTCGCGTACTGGCCGACGAGCGGCAGAACCGCAATGACGCCGAGGAAGAGCGCGCCGATGGTGGTGGTGCGGGCGACAATCTTGCCGATGTGCTCGGCGGTTGCCTCACCCGGACGAACGCCCGGCACGAAGGCGCCCTGGCGCTGGAGGTTCTTGGCGAGGGTGTCCGGCTCGAAAGTGACGGCGGTGTAGAAGAAGGTGAAGAGGACAACCAGCAGGAAGTAGGCGATGCCGTAGTACAGCTGGTTAGCCATGAACTGCGAGGCGAACGACCCAATCTGGGCGAGCCAAGCCTCGGGGCGAGACGGGAGGTACTGCGCCGCGAGCTGCGGCACGATGAGCAGCGAGAGGGCGAAGATCACCGGCATGACGCCCGCCTGGTTCACCCGAATCGGGAGAAAGGTCGGAGCGGAGCTCTTCCCGCCGAAGACCTGGCGAGCGTGCGCGATAGGAATCGGGCGCTCCGCTTCGGTCACCGCCACCACGCCGGCAATCGCGATGAGGGCGATCGCGCCAAAGCCGAGGTAGCTCGGGAGCTGGGACGGGTCGTAGGCAAATTCGAGCTGGGAGAGCGAGGACGGGAGGCCGGCCACGATACCGGCGAAGATGAGGACGGAGACGCCGTTGCCCGCGCCGAACTCCGAGATGAGCTCGCCAATCCACATGAGGAGCACGGAGCCGGCCACCATGGCGAGCACCGAGAGGGCGAGGTCAGCACCCTGGAGCGGAGGCAGCACGTTCTGCGACTCGAGCAGCTTGATGAGCGCGAGGCCCTGAATAGCCGCGAGCGGCACGGTGGCAATGCGCGAGTACTGCGCGAACTTGCGGCGGCCGGTCTGCCCTTCCTCGTGGTACATCTCCTTGAGGCGCGGGAACATCATGGTCGCGAGCTGCAGGATGATCGAGGCGGTGATGTAGGGGCCTACGCCGAGCGCCACCACGGAGAGCGCCGAGAGGCCGCCGCCCGAGAAGAGGTTGAGGACGGCGAAAATCTGGCTGTCGGCAAAGAAGGACGCCAGCATCGAAGCGTCGGCACCCGGAACCGGAATAGCCGCCAGGAGGCGGAACGCCGCGAAGGCGAGGAGGATGAAGCCGAGCTTGCGGGTGAGCGCGCGGTCGCGAACGACGATGCCTACCTTCCGAAAGAAAGTCTTAAGCATTGGCGCGGACGGAGCCGCCAGCCTGCTCGATCGCCGACTTGGCGGCGGACGAGATGGTGCAACCCTCGATGGTCACGGCGAAGGAGATTTCGCCACCGGCGAGAACCTTCACCTTCGGGTAGTGGCCGCCGCGCATGGAGATGAGGCCACGCTCGGCGAGCGTCTTCGGCGAGACGGTCTCCCCTGCCTTGAAGGCAGCGGCGACGTCGGCGAGGACAATCGGGGCAGCTGGCGCCTGAATGGTGCGGAGGCCCTGCTTGCCGCGACCGCGGCGCTTGGGGATCTTCTTGATGGTATCGCGCATTTCCGGGCGCTTCTTGCGGCCGGCGCGGGCGTTCTGGCCCTTGGTGCCGCGACCAGCGGTCTTGCCGCGCTTGCCGCCGCGACCGACGCGACGGGAAACCGCGCGCTTGGTCTTGGACTTAACGTTGTGGGTCTGCATGGAAATTGACGTTAGGCGGTCGTCTCGGCCTTCTTGACCTTCGCGACGCGCGGAGCCTTGAGAGCGCCGAGAGCCTTCACGGCCGCGCGGGCAATGTTGAGCTTGTTCTTGCTGCCCGAAAGAATCTTGGCGTTGACGTCCTTGATACCGGCGAGCTCGAGGCAGTCGCGCACGGCGGAGCCGGCGACGACGCCGCGGCCCGGGGCCGGCATCATGGTGATGCGGGCGCTCGAGAACTTAGCCTGAACCTCGTGCGGGATGGACATGGTGGCGGTCGCGCGCACGGTGATCATGTTGCGGCGAGCATCCTTGAGCGCCTTGTCGATGGCGAGGGCGGTGTCGGAAGCCTTACCGAGGCCGATGCCGATGCGACCCTTGCGGTCACCGGCGGCAATGGCGACGCTGAAGTTGAAGCGGCGACCACCCTTACCGACGCGGGCTACGCGGCGAACCTGGAGGGTGCGCTGCTCGAACTCGGAGCGAGGCTTGTCGCCGCGGCGAGGGCCGCCACGACCAGGGCCGCCCGGGCGACCAGGACCGCCGCGGCCGGGGCCGCCACGACCAGGACCGCCGCGGCCGGGGCCGCCAGAGCGAGGTCCACCGAAGCTCGCGGTGCGAGGAGCAGCCGGAGCGGCGGGAGCGGTAGCCTGGGTGTCGTTGGTCATGCGTGTTCGGTAGCCGGTAATTTAAATCTAGAACTGAAGGCCAGCCTCGCGCGCCGCGTCGGCGAGCGCCTTCACGTGGCCGGCGTAGCGGAAGCCGCCGCGATCGAAGGAGACGGCCGAGACCTTCTTCTCCTTGGCGCGCTCGGCAATGAGGCGACCAACGGAAGCCGCGCGCTCGAGCGGGGTCTTGTCCTTGGCCTCGCGGGCGTTGGCCTGCGCGATGGTCTTCTGGGCGTTGTCGTCGATGAGCTGCGCGTAGATGGCGGTGGAAGACTTCCAAACCGAGAGGCGCGGGCGCTCGGCGGTGCCGGAAATCTTGCCGCGGACGCGGGCGTGGCGGCGCTTCAGCGCGAGCGCCTTCACGTTCCGAACTGCCCGTCCTTTGTAGAGTCGCTTCATGGTCTTGTTTGTTACGCGCCGCGCTTACCCTGCTTGCGGCGAATGACCTCGCCGTCGTAGCGAATACCCTTGCCCTTGTACGGCTCCGGCTTCTTGTAGCCACGGATAACCGCCGCGAACTCGCCAACCGCCTGCTTATCGAAGCCCTGGATGGTCATGGAGCCCTTCTCGGGGGTAACCTTGATGCCTTCCGGAATCTTGAGATCAACGGTGTGCGAGAGGCCAACAGAGAGGACAACCTTGTCGCCCTTAACCTCCATCTTGTAGCCGACGCCTTCGACGAGGAGCTTGATCTCGTAACCTTCGGTCACGCCCTTGATGGCTCCCTTAATGAGCGAGGCGTAGGTGCCCCAGAGCGCGCGAGTGGAGATGGCCTGGTTCCTCGGGGTGAGGACAACGGTGTCGCCCTCGATGGCAGCCTCGATGACGGACTTGAGCTCAATCTTGAGCTCGCCCTTAGGGCCCTTCACGATCACGGCGCGACCGTCGAGGCGCACTTCGGCGCCCTTCGGGATGGCAATCGGCTTTTTTCCGAGGCGAGACATAGAGGTTTGCTAGGTGAAATTTCTATCGGTTACCAGACTTCGCAGAGCACCTCTCCGCCAATGTTGTTGCGGCGAGCCTCGCGGTCCGTCATCACGCCCTTCGGGGTGGTGAGGATGCGAAGGCCGTAGCCCTGGCGCATCGGACGAATGTCCTTAGCGGCCTTGTAGACGCGGCGGGAGAAGCGGGAGACCTTAGCGGCCTCGCTTACGGCCGGGCCGTCTTCGTTGTAGCGAAGGGTGACGACGATGCGACGCTTTACGTCCCCGCCCTTCACCTCGAAGGAATCAATGAATCCTTCCTTCTTGAGAACAGAGGCGATGGCCTCGACGAGCTTGGTGTGAGTCGCTTCGATGGTTCGCTTCCGAGCGGCGGAGGCGTTCTTGATCGAGATAACGAAGTTGGCGATGTGATCGGCTACCATGAGGATTTGCGAATACCAGGAATCTGACCCTCGTTAGCCTTCTCGCGGAAGCAAATGCGGCAGAGATCGAAATCCCGCATGAACCCACGCTTACGGCCGCAGAGGAAGCACCGTCGCACGACACGCGACGAGTACTTGGGCTTGCGCGCTGCGCGTACTTTTACCGAAGTTTTAGCCATTTGAGCTTGCTGTATCTATCAGTTTGACCTGTTCGTGTCAACGCGCCGCTTCGGCCGAGCGGAACGGAAAACCAATGTTGGCGAGGAAAGCGCGAGCTTCTGCCTTGGTTTTGGCGCTGGTAACGATGGTCACGGCGAGACCGAAGACGTCGCGGAGGTCACCGTCGGCGAGCTCCGGGAAAACGGCGCTCTCCTTGATGCCGACCGTAGCGTTCCCCATCTCGTCGATCGAATCCGGGGAAAGGCCACGGAAGTCCTTGGTGCGCGGGAGGGCGACATTGAAGAGCTTGTCGAGGAATCCGCGCATGCGGGCGCCGCGGAGGGTGACCTGGAAGCCGGAGAGCTGGCCCTCGCGAACCTTGAAAGACGCAATGGACTTTCGGGCGTTGCGGGAGGCAGCCTTCTGGCCGGTGAGGATCGCGAGCTTCTGGCTGATCATGTCCTGGCGCTTCTTGTCGGAAACGGAGCCGACGCCGACGGAGACCACAACCTTCTTGAGCTGCGGGACCTGCATCGGATTGCTGTAGGCGAAATCCCCCTTCATGACCTCGAAGGCAGCCTTCTCTTTCTCGTGTACGGTTTTGGTCTTCATGGCGGGTGGCGTTACTTCTTGGCAGACGCTAGGCGGACGTTCGAACCGGAAATCGGCATCGGGCGCTCGACGACCTGACCCTTGGCACCGTTACGGCGAGGCTTGAGGTGGCGCTTACGGATGCCAACACCCTCGACAATGACGAGGTTCTCGGACGGGAAGACCTCGAGGATCTTGCCGCTCTTGCCCTTGTCCGCGCCGCGGATGATGGTGACCGTATCGTTCTTCTTGACGTGCATATTGGTGCGCTAGATGACCTCAGGGGCGAGGGACGCGACCGACTGGTAGCCTCGCTCGGAAATCTCGCGAGGAACCGGACCGAAGACGCGGTTGCCGATCGGCTCGTGCTTGGTCTTGTCGACGGCAACAACAGCGTTCTCGTCGAAGCGGATGTAGGAACCATCCTTGCGGCGGAACGGCTTGCGCTGGCGAACGACGACGGCGTGCATGACCTCCTTCTTCTTGGCGGTCTTGCGGGGCTCGGCCTTCTGGACCGAGATCACGACGAGGTCGCCGATTTCCGCGTAGCGAGCCTTAGAGGCGCCGAGCACCTTGAACACGCGGCCAATCTTGGCGCCGGTGTTGTCTGCGATGACGACGATGGAGCGATCCTGAATCATGGGTCTTTAGGTTAGCGGACGACGATGAACCGCTTGTCCTTGGAGAGCGGGCGGCACTCGCGGATCTCGACCTGATCCCCTTCCACGCACTTGTTGCCCTCGTCGTGCGCCTTGTAGCGCTTGCGAGCCGAGAGGAACTTGCCGTAGCGCTCGTGCTTGAAGCGGCGGGTCACCACCACGACGATGGTGTCCTTCATCTTGGTCGAAGCGACGATGCCCTTGAGCACGCGACCCTTCGGAGCCTCGACGGCGCCTTCCGCCTTGTCGGCAGCCTTCTTGTCGGCGCGCTTGGTGGTCTTAGAAAAAATAGCCATGGGAGTTACTAGGCGGCCTTAGCGGAGCGGCGAATAGCGTTGAGGGCGGTCTCGGCGCGGGCAATCATCTTGCGCTGGTTGCGCGGGCTCTTGCCGGCAGCACCCGGGGTGCCAGCCTTGCCGAAGCGCGCCTGGCGCATGGCCTCGCGGGTCTCGGCCAGGAGGGCGACGAGGGCGGCCTCGTCTTTCTCGCGGATGTCTTTGCGCTGTGCTTTGGTCTTCATGGGTGTGTCTTGAGGGGTGGCACTCTACCTGCTAGGCGCCGAAAGACAAGCGGGCAACGATACGGGTGGTCATCGGGAGCTTGGTGCCCGCCTTGCGGAGCGCCTCCTTCGCGACATCGGCGGTTACGCCGTCAACTTCGAAGATGACGCGGCCCGGGCGCACGATGCACTCGTAACCCTGCGGGTCACCCTTACCCTTACCCATTTTCACTTCGGAGGGCTTGCGGGTGAAAGGTCGGTCCGGGAAGATGCGGCACCAGGCGCGGCCGTTCTTGCCGAGGTGGCGAACCATGGCGCGGCGGGCAGCCTCAATCTGATTGGACTTCACGCGGGCCATGCCGGTCGCCTTGATGCCGT
>JBILMG010000032.1:0-8787 GCA_044375695.1 Minisyncoccia bacterium
GCGGGAAAAATGCGCCGCTACTTTTCGCCCCAGAACATCATCGACTACTTCAAGGTGATCGGCGGCGTCTTCGTCGGCCTGCTCGAGGTGTTCAAAATCTTTCCGGACGTCGTCTTTTCGAAGGGCGGGTACGCGGCTTTCCCGGTCGTCTTCGCGGCCCGCGTGCTGCGCATTCCGGTCGTCATTCACGAATCCGATTCGCGGCCGGGCCGCGTGAACGCCTGGACCGGTCGCTTCGCGGCGCGCGTCGCCGTGTCGTACCCGGAAACGGCGAAAGCGTTCCCCGCGGACAAGGTTGCCTGGACCGGCCAGCCGGTGCGCCGGGCCGTCGAGGCGGCGGTGCGCGACGGCGCCCGCGAGTACCTCAAGCTCGAGGCGCACACGCCGACCCTGCTGGTCCTCGGCGGGAGCCAGGGCGCGCAGAACATCAACCGCGCGGTCCTGTCGGCCCTCAAGGAGCTGATCGAAGATTTTCAGGTTATCCACCAGACCGGCAAGGCCAACTTCGCCGAAACCCGAGACCTCGCCGGCGTGGAGCTCGCCGAATCACCCAAGGCGACGCGGTACCTGCCGTTCGACTACCTCGACGACCTGGCCATGCGCATGGCGGCCGGCGCCGCCGACCTGGTCATCACGCGCGCCGGCTCGCAGCTCTTCGAGATTGCCGCCTGGGGCCTGCCCTCGATCGTCATCCCAATCCCGGAAACCATCTCGCACGACCAGCGCACCAACGCCTACACCTACGCGCGCGCCGGCGCCGGCGTGGTGCTCGAGGAGAACAACCTCACCAGGGACGTGTTCCTCTCCGAGATCCGTCGCCTGCTCAACTCGGAGCCGCTCCGCCGCGAAATGGGCGAGGCGGCCAAGCGCTTCTCGAAGCCAGACGCCGACATCGCGATCGCCAAGGAGATCGTGCAGATCGCCATCGCGCACGAGGAGGAGTAGCGAGCACCGCCGCCGAAAAGAAAAGCCGCGCGGCGAAAGCCGCGCGGCGAATTGCTCAGAGAAACGTCTTCAGGCGCTCGGCGGTGAGGCCAAAGTTGGCGAGCGCGGAGCCGGCGGCCAGGCCGGAAAAAATTGCGGCCGCCACGACTATCGACATGAGGTCCGCATCGAACCACCGGCCGGAAGGGGGGACCTTCGTCTGCGAGCTCTCCACGAGCGGCGTCACCGGATCGTCTCCGTTCCCGTACACGAGCACGAGCACGAGCGCGCCCGCGGCGATCTGCAGGAGCGAGAGCCACCAGGGAGCCGCCGTCGAATTTCCGGCCAGGCGGCCGAAGAGATCGAGGCTCCACGGAGCTGAGATTAGTGCGGAAATTGCCGCGATGCCGCCGGCGAAGGCCGCGCAGTCTCGGTCTCCGCGGTAAGCCGTGCCGGCGGCGTAGCAGAAGAGCAGCGCCGAGACGACCAGGCAGATTACGGAAATCGGCAAGCTGACCCAGGCGGGCAGGCCGCCGAGAGCGGCCACGGCGAACGCCAGGGCAACGGCTCCCCAGAAAGAGGAGCGGTAGGTAATTTTGGTCTTTTGGTAGTTGTTCATTTTGGTTTTGTAGGTTCTGGAAACTCGGCTAATTTTCTACAATTTTAAATTATTTGTGTCAATAATGTACGCGCGCCGAGCCCCGCGCCGTCCCGGGCGCCGAAAGCCCGTTTTCTGCTAGTATCGACGCGTCATGGTAATCACCCGCATCCCGCCGTCGCCGACCGGTAACCTCCACGTCGGCACCGCCCGCACCGCGCTCTTCAACTACCTCTACGCCCGCAAGCACGGCGGCAAGGTAATCCTGCGCATCGAGGACACCGACCGCGAGCGCTCCAAGCCCGAGTTCGAGCAGAACATCATCGAAGGCCTCACCTGGCTCGGCATCGGCTGGGACGGCGAAATCGTGCACCAGTCGGCGCGGGTCGCCGCGCACACCGCCGCGCTCGAGAAGCTCGTCGCCTCGGGCCACGCCTACGTCTCGGCGGAACCCGCCAAAGACGACCCCTCGGTGATTCGCCAGCTGGTCCGCTTCCGCAACCCCGGCGGCCGCCTGGCGTTTGAGGACGAGATCCGCGGCACGGTCGATTCCGAGCTCGACTCGCTCGGCGACTTCGTGCTCGCCAAGTCCATGACCGAGCCGCTCTACCACCTAGCGGTCGTCGTCGACGACATCGACGCGGGCGTCACCCACGTGATTCGCGGCGAGGACCACATCTCGAACACCGCGCGCCAAATTCTGATCATCGAGGCGCTAGGCAGCCAGCGCCCGACCTACGCGCACCTGCCGCTCCTCTTGGGCGCCGACCGCAGCAAGCTCTCGAAGCGCCACGGGGCAACCGCGCTCACCTCGTTCCGTGAGGCCGGCTACCTGCCCGAGGCAATGGTGAACTTTTTGGCGCTCCTGGGGTGGAACCCCGGCGACGAGCGCGAGATTTTCTCGATGGAGCAGCTGATTGCCGAGTTCTCGCTCGAGCGCTGCACCAAGGCTGGCGCCATCTTCAATATCGAGAAGCTCGACTGGTTCAGCAAAGAGTACCTAGTCAAAATGCCAGAGGCCGATTTCATTGAGCGCGCTGTTCGCGAGCTGCGAGCAATTGACGCGCCTCTCGACCGAAAAGAGCGTTACGCCCTCGGGCTCCGCGGGAGAATCGCCACCTTTAGCGAGATCAGCACCATCGACGCCACCTGGCTTGGCGTAGCCCCCGAAAATCCAACCGAACTCATCCTGAAGGGGAAGGGGGTAGGCACCCCCGCCGAAGCCGCTGTACGCCTCCAGAAGGCTGCCGAGCTGCTCTCGGCCGTACCCGCCGAATCTTGGGACAAAGACGCCTTAAAAGCCGCCCTGTGGCCCTACGCCGAGGAGCAGGGGAAAGGCGCGGTCCTCTGGCCGGTCCGGGTGTCTCTCTCGGGCCTAGAGCGCTCGCCCGACCCGTTCGAGCTGGCGTGGATTCTGGGCCGCGAGGAGTCCCTCTCGCGCCTTTTCGTTTCCAGCGAAAAACTCTCAAAAAAATGACGGGTTCGGCCCGCGCAAGTTTTTGTTTAGTCTTTTTTAAAAACAAAAGCTGGTTCTCGCGCGAGGCGAGAACCAGCAGGTGAGGAAGCATCCTCACGCGGGCGAAACAATCAGGTAGGCAATCGCATTCGTAATCTTTGGCGCGAAACGACCGGGCCCGCACAGGGAGCTCACCGCCGCCAGGAACCAGACAGCACCAGGGCTGTCGCCCCGATGGTCGGCGACGAGGAACTTATCCTGCGCGACGCTTTGAATTGCCCCGACGCAGTGGTCCGGCGCCACTTCGCACGGCTTTGATGAAGCCACAAGCGCGGCAAGATCAGCCGGGCTGGCGAAAGACCAGTCACCCTGGCAGTGCCTGTTCCAAATCGAGAGAGCGGTTCCAACAGAGCCGAACTCCCAGATGTCTTCTTCGAAGACAATCAGGGCAGCCCGGAATTCACCCGAGTGGAAAGTGGAGTAAAGGGAGGCCTGGAGGGTCAGGTCAGCCCCTTCCTCGACGGAAGAGAAACCCTCGAGGAAAGCTTCCCGGCTAATCATTGGGGCCGTGTGGTTCGGCACTGAGATATTTTTTTGGAGCTCCACCACTGAGAACGCGGGCAAGGTGTTCCTGGTGGCTGGGTGTGCAAAAACGGTCGTGTTCATTTTTATTTATTTTTAGTGTTCTTGAGTTTGTCTTTTATATTATATACTAAAATATACATTAAGTCAATGTTACCGCACGTTGCGGGTGTGCCGACTTCGGTCGCAAATGGGCAGGCTTGGCTTACCGCGAACCGCCCTGTGGCCCTACGCCGAGGAGCAGGGGAAAGGCGCGGTCCTCTGGCCGGTCCGGGTGTCCCTCTCGGGTCTAGAGCGCTCGCCCGACCCGTTCGAGCTGGCCTGGATTCTGGGCCGCGAGGAGTCCCTCTCGCGCCTGGCCGCCGGCCACGACGCGCTGCTCCGATAAAAAGAAAACGTCTCGCAGGTGGAGACGTGGTGGCGGACAAAACCCTAGGTCAGCTTCTTGGACCTCGTGGGGCGCTCGGGCAGGCAGACAACGAAGACTGTTTTCGTATCCCACTGCGGCCTCTCTTCCGCCTTAGGACCGCTGACGGCGTCTGCGTCATCGCGAGCCCAGAGGATGGCTCGCCTGGTGTTCTTTCCCGGAAAGATTTCGTGCCTCACCGCGACATCTGCTATTTCGTCGCTGCCGCGAGGCCTCTTCCTGTTAACGATCGCCAGGAGTCTCTCTTGCGAATATTTTTCGCGCAGGTAGAGGGCGACCTCTGGGTGACAGAGGGTGGCGCCGGCGGCAATTACCTGAGCATCGATGTCCGCGTCGGCGAGAGAGCTCATTCGCGATGGGTACAGCAGTCCCAGGGTGTACCTGGTGCCGGCCGCCGAAGGTTCTCTCTCTTCGGTGACGCCGGGCACGTTCGCGAAAACCCACCGCCCCTTAAGTCTAATGGCGCGGAGAAGTCCAAAACTGTCTAGCCCGCGCGATTTCAGGACGCAAAGGTACGTAGCGCTTTCAGAATGTTCTTTTTTCATTGGTAATTTTTAGTTTTCTTTTAATAATACAACATCATTTAAATGATTAAGTCAAATATTTTGAGGCAGAGGGTAGGGGGCAAGCCGGTGGATACGGCATCGCCGCCGCTGGTTTACAATAGGCAGCCAATGCGTCGCCGAGAAATTGCCGAACTAGCCGCCGCCGCGCTTTTTGCCTGCGGCCTCCTCGCGCTCGGCACGGGCGCCGTCGCCGCGCGCGCCGAAGACTCGCCAGACCAGATTCGGGAAAAAATCGAAGAGCAGCGCGACATCATCCGGCGGCTCGACGCCGAAATTGAAGCGCAGCGGCGCCAGCTGCTCGAGGCGAGCCAGGAGACGCAGACGCTCGACGGCGCGGTCCGTAGCCTCGACGCCTCGGCGCGAGCTATCGGCACCTCCATCAAGAAGACCGAAGCGGCCATCCGCGAGGCCGAGCTCGAAATCGGCCGCCTCACCGGCTCAATTCAGACGAACGAGGCGCGCGCGGCAGGACACCGCGCCGCGGTTGGACGCCTCCTCTCGTCCCTCGACGCCGAGCAGGATCAGGCGGGGCTCGAAATCGTGCTCACCCGCGCGTCCACAGACGAGGTCTGGGGCGCCATGGACGCGCTCGGCTCGGTCCGCGACGACCTCCTGCGCGCGGCCGAGGCGCTCGCCGAGGCGAACGAGGCGCTCAGCGCCGACCAGCTCGCGAGCGAGGTCGAGAAGAAGCGCCTGGCCCAGAAAACCGCAGAGCTGGCCGGCGAGCGCGAGTCGGTAGTGTCGGCGCGCGAGGAGCAGGCCGAGCTCCTAGCCGAAGCGCAGGGGACCGAGGCCCGCTACCAGGCGGCGCTCGCCAAAAAAGTGGCCCAGAAAGAAGCCTTCGAGTCGGCGCTGCGCGAGTTCGAGAACGAGCTAGATATCGCCATCAACAAGGACAGCTACGCGAGCGCCGATCACACGACGTTCGCCTGGCCGATCGACGGGCGCATCATCTTCACGCAGCTCTTCGGCGGCACGCAGTTCGCGGCGCAGCACGCCCACGTCTACGGCCGGCCGTTCCACCCGGGCCTCGACTTCGGGGCGCCGGTCGGCACGCCGGTGCTTTCGATTGACGGCGGCGAGGTGGTAGCCACCGGCAACACCGACGCGGTCCCGGGCTGCTACTCGTGGGGCAAGTGGGTTCTCGTCGAGCACGCTAACGGCATCTCGTCGCTCTACGCGCACCTCTCGGGCATCGCCACCTCGGGAGGGCAGTCCGTTGAGCGCGGCCAGGTGATCGGCTACGTCGGCGCGACCGGCTACGCCACGGGGCCGCACTTGCACCTGACGCTGTACGCCTCGGAGGGCGTCTCGGTCCGTCGCTTCGAAGACTTCAAGACGCAGACCGGCTGCGCCGGCGCGACGACCCCGGTTGCGCCGCACGAGGCGTACCTCGACCCCGAGGACTACCTGCCGGACACCGGCTACACGCTGGCGCTTTAGCCGCGCCGACCGAACGGCGAAGAAAGAAAGCTGCCCTCGGCGTGAGCCGAGGGCAGTAAACATTTTTCCGGACTACCGTCAGGCGGCCCTAGCCTCAAGAACGGCCACGCCGCAACGGGCGTGACGAGGCCTGTGGCACCACGAGCGCGGCGCAACCACCGGCCGACAATCGGCCTTAGGAAGCCTGTCGCACGATGAGAAACTGTGTGCAGTAGGCGGGCCAGAGACCCTGCTCGTTGCTGGCGTACAGGTCTAGCAGGCGGCCGCTATTGGGACCAGGGCACGAGCAGGCGCGCGGCGCAACCTTAACGTAGCCGTCTCCATCGGCGGCAGAACCGAGCGCCAGGATAGGATCCCGATGCTGAAGCCACGGATGCGCGCCGGTTAGCGCGCAGAGCTCGGCGAGCCCGCCGACAGACCAGGGGGCACCGTCAGTCTCGAGGCTCTCGGCGAAAAGACGGACCGCTTCGGACGAGACCTTGGATTCACAGAAGCTCAGAAGCGCCGGCTGAATGAGGACGAGGCCGTCGCCGGCAACCGGGAATCGGTCGGCGGTTATGCCGGCATCGAGCGCGTCCGCGCGGCCTTCGTCGTGCGCCTGCCCGAGCATGGCCGCGTAGCCGTTCTCGGCAGCGATAGCCGCGTGGTTGACGGTGACGACAGGGTAGCTCACGACACAGATGCCGCCTTCGAAAAATTCGGTGACGGTGGCGAGGGGAGGGTACAGTCTTTGTGTTTTCATTTTTGAGAGGGCGTGGTCGTTTGATTTTGTTTTTTGAGGGAACGACCTTTACGTACACATATAGTTTCATTTTTGAGATTGTGTCAATTTTTTGGCCAGCCTGTCTCGACGGCACACCGGCGTTTCCCACCCAGAAGGCGACCCGCCGAACACTGGTTACGCGCTGGTGCGGCAAGAGCCCGCGCCTAATTTTTAACGTCGAGCACCGCGCGCCAATATTTTGACTTTTTCAATAAAAAGTGTATAATACTACTTGATGAAGATCATTACACTAATAATTGCATTGTCTCTCGTAACCTCGTCAGCTCTCGCCGGTCCGTTCGGGTACAGGCCTTCTTTTAGGCCGCCTACACCCACGTACCGCCCGAGCACGCCGAGGCCGAGCTACGCCCCTAAACCCAGCGTCGCAAAGCCCAATGTCAGCACGGCAAAGCAAACGCCCGCAGCCAAACCGGCAGTGCCATTCAGCGAGCCGGTTTCCCCTCAGGTGAAGCCTGCAGCCGCACCAAAAAGCGGACGGGGCACAGCCCTCGGACCGGTGAAGACGCAGAGCGAAGTCCGACCCAACCCTACGGGCTACTCAGGCCTTACGTGGGCAGGAAACGGATTCACCCCTATGCCGGGTAACGGCTTCAGCCACTACCCGCACCTCTGGTTCCTGTGGAGCCAGACCCCGCGAGCGCCGCTCATCTACGCCCCGCACCAAGCGGCGGCGCCGACGAGCAGCCAGGCTCCGGTTATAAAACCGAGACGCGCCCCTTCGACCCCGAAGCCGAACCGGAGTTCACGCCAAAAGCGGAAAGCCCCAGCGATGCCCGGCAAGAAGACACCGTCCAGCGTACCGAAAACCGGGGAGATTCTTCCCGAGACGGTCTGCCGATGTGGGTCTTTGGCCTAGCGAGCGCCGCGGCGTTCGTGCTCCTCATGTGGGTCCTGGTTCGCCGAAACAGCTAACCAACGAGCGAGAGGCGAGTGGCTCCTACCCGGCGCGTCAACACGATGCGCCGGGTTTTTATTTTCTCGGCACCCAAGCGTCGAGCCTGGAAGGGGAATCCACAACGAGTCCTCTGGCGGCACGCTTTTCCCAACGCCTTCAGAGGTACAATAGTCGAGCATGAAAAAAGAAACCGGCAACCGCGGCATCGTCGAAATCATCGTCCTGCTCATCGTGGCCCTCGTTATTATTTTCCTGATGGGGCTGCAGCCGAGCGACGTATGGACCAAGTTCGCCTGGCCAATCCTCGAGAAGAGCTGGGAAATCGTCGTGGCGGTAGCGCAGGCGATTGCCGGCGCCATCAAAGAAGCCGCCTAGCAGAAGGCATCAGTCGGCAGAATCTCGGCCAAACCTGGTCGAGATTTTATTTTGCGACACTATCCGCTGTCGACCCGACCGAGAGGTTCAATCGGCTCAAGAGGTCACGTCTTGGGGCGAGGATTTGCCTTAGCGGCGCCCCAAGCCTTAAGCTCGCCGCCGAATGAAAAGCGAAAAAATATACCAAGCTCATTACGACAAGATATGCCGAGTGCAGATGCTGGGCCTCTGGCTCAAGGTAAAACGAGGCATGCTGAGGGCGCTGCTCTTAGGAGGCTTCGTGGGGTTTGGCCTGTACGGGCTGCCGACCTTCGCCCTGGTGGCGATCGCCGCGACGCTCGCCGCCATTAGAGGCACCGCCGAGCTGGCGGCTCTAGGACAGGTACCCGGCGACTGCTGGGTTCACCTCGGCGGCTGGATCGCCTCGGGCATTGGCTGGGTCTTGCTGCACCGACGGCACGAACAGGTGCTCGGTCAGGCGCTCGAGGTCTGGGAAGAAACCGGACGCAGGCGCAGGCGCAGGCTGGAAGAAGGGGTCCTGTGGGACCCGGTGCTACTGGAAGCCGCGCTGACCGATCTGGGAGCCGTTCGGCACGCCCAAATAGTCCTCGGCTCGAGCCTGGCGGCGTCTCGGCTAACCATGAGGTCGACAGACGCCGCGCTCGAAGACCGCGGGCGAGAAATCGAGCGAGAGCTCGACGAGAGGGCGCGGTGCCTGGGAATAGACCCGAGGTAAG
>JBILMG010000033.1:0-8753 GCA_044375695.1 Minisyncoccia bacterium
GAGCGTAGGGGTGTACGGTGTGCGACATATAAATTTACGCGGTCTTTTTGGCCGCCTTCTTAGCGGCAGGCTTCTTGGCGACCTTGGCAGCCTTAGCGGCTACGGCCTCGGCCTTCGGGGCTTCGGCAACCTTCGCGCCACCCTTGCGGGAGAGCTCGATGGTGATGTGGCTGCAGCGCTTGCGGATCGGAGACGAGCTGCCGCGGGCGCGCGGCATCCAGCGCGACAGGGTGACACCCTGATCGACGGTAGCCTTGGAGACGTAGAGCTCATCGGCCGGAATGTTCGAGACGTGCGCGGCATTCGCGATAGCCGACTCGAGGAGCTTCTTGACCTGGAGCGACGCGCGCTTCGGGGTGAACTCGAGGAGGGTGACGGCTTCCGGAGCCTGCTTGCCGCGAATGAGGTCCACGAGGAGGCGAACCTTGCGGGGAGACTGGCGGTAGTTACGGAGAGTGGCGCGCATGGGATTTTATAAGCTCTACTTCTTCTTGGCCGGGGCAGCGGCAGTGTCGGCGCCCTTGGCGGCCTTGGCGGCGGCGATTTCGGACTCGCGCTTAGCCTGGTCGAGCTCTTTCTGCATCTTACCGCCGTGACGGGTGAAGCGCTTAGCCGGCGCGAATTCACCGAGGCGGTGTCCAACCATTTCCTCGGTGCAGGTGACATCCAGGTGCTTCTGGCCGTTGTACACGCCAAAGGTGAAGCCAACCATCTCAGGGGCGATGACGGCGTCACGAACCCACACCTTAATAATCCCCGCCTCGGACGGGCGCTTTCCTTCGATTTTCTGGAGCAGGCGTTCGTAGACGAACGGGCCCTTCTTGAGCGAGCGAGTCATGAGAGTTTGGCGAAAAAAATTGCCGTCTGGGCAACGCGCGGGATACTAGCGGAATACCCCTTGGGGGTCAAGCGGCCAAGGCGCGACGGCCGGCGGTAAGCGGTCTTTAAGCCCCAGATTGAGGGCCGAAAGGATCGAAGGCTCAGAAAAAAGCTTCTTCCCCTTCCCCGAGTGGACGGAATTCGATTCCGGCTGGCGGCAGGAATTTTGCGGGCGCGCCGTGAACGCTGCCGAAGCGGCCGTCTTGAATCATGCCGTCGTGCACCGGGAAGGCGACCTTTGGCTTTACGGCGAGCGCGTAGCGGACGGCATCCCGAATGCGGCACCAGGGGCCAGCCACCGGGAGAGCCAGAATTTCTACGGGTTTGCCGGGGACAGCGAAGGCGTCACCCGGGTAAAACAGGCGCCCATCGATGAAAAAGCCGGTGTTCTGTACCTGGCCCATCTCTTCGAAGATTTCCTCGTGGCGGGCATCGTGGGCCTCTAGGGGCACCCCGGAGACCTCGGCCGCAGCCTCCCCTTCCAGCACCTGGTGGACGATGCCTTCCGCGGCCAAAATCGTGCCGACGGCCGCATTGGCGACGACCTGAGCGGCGGGGTTATTGGCGAGCACCGCCTTGAGGGACTCCACGTGGAAGTGGTCGGCGTGCTCGTGGGTAATGACCGCCAAATCGATGCCGGTGGCCTCGTTCTGGCCGGTAGAAAAATTGCCAGGATCGGTGAGGATTCGCTTCCCCGCGTCGGTTTCGATGAGGAGGCAGCAGTGGCCAATTTTTCGGATTTTCATGGCTTCAATCGTACCACCCGCCCGCGCGGCACCCTCCGGAAAACCGGAGCCGTTTTTTGACTAAACAAACAATAAGTGTTTGTGTTGTTTCGATGAGAACCATCAAAAAAATACTCAGAAAAATTCTGTTCGGTCGCGCCTTCGGCGGACTCGAATGGCCCCAGGTGGCGGCGCTTCGCGACCGCCTGGTGAAACGGTCCCAGGCGACCCCCGAAGCAGACGATGACCTTCCCGGGATTGAATACCTAGGCTGGACGCTCGCCACGAGGTCGCTTAACAGAGCGTTCGCTACGACCGCACTGTGCACCATGGCAGCGGCCTTCGCCGCCGTTAACTGGCACCAGCCCTACCCCGGTCGAGACATCGCCTGGATCGCCGTCGGCATCATTGCCGCGGTCGTTGCAGCCGTGCTCTACGCAACCAGGCGAACATTCCTGGCTGAGGCAAGGCAGAGCGCCCCCCAGAGCCCCGAGGCAAGAAACCAGGCTGGGGAATCGCTCTCCAAAGCCGAGCGAGCCGTTCGTCGGCTCCGACGCGAGATGCCCGAGTGCTTTTGGGCGCTGGTGACACGGGTAGACGCGAAGAGCATCGTGCTCAAACAGATTGCGGCGTGCGACGACGTAGCCCGGGCAACCGTAGCGCTTTCAAGCGCGCGAGGGCACATAGACGACTGGGGCGAGCCGGCTGTCGGCGTCCTGGAAAAGCTGGTGTCCGACTGCGGCAAGCTATGGCCCGGACTCACGGGCACGCTTCGCCTGTTCGATCCAGGGCCCCTCGAGGCTGCGGGCGAGAACGTCATCATCGAGACGGCCCCGCCCTCACCGCCCGACGAGCCTCTGGCAGTCCCGCAAACGGACCCGCCGCCGAGCGCCTAATCCCCCGCCGACCTTTGGTCGGCGTTTTCTTTTGATGATCACAAATCAGACTGTATTTCGTGACGAGCACCACGAAACCGTCAGGACCGAGCGAAAACCGCCCCTCTGCGAGGCGGAAAGTATTTCGTTCCGCTTGGCACGTAGGCGACAGTCGAATGCGAAAAACCGCTCTCCCTAGCCCGACGACGTACTCAATGTACGGCGAGGGCGTAGGAGGCGGTTTTGCGCGTCGAATGGAGCCTACTTCTTCTTGCCGACTTTGCGGCGGGAGACGATGAAGACGTTCGAGTACTTCTTCGGCGAGCGGGTCTTCTGGCCCTTGCCCGTCGGCTTGCCCCAGAGGGACTTAGCGCGGCGCAGACCTCGGCCCTGGCGACCTTCACCACCACCGTGCGGGTGATCAACCGGGTTCATAGCGGTACCGCGGACGGTCGGGCGAATGCCCATCCAGCGCGAGCGGCCGGCCTTACCGATGGAGACGAGGTGGTGGTCCGGGTTGGAAACCTCGCCAACGGTGGCCCAGGCGGTCGAGATGAACTTGCGAACCTCGGTCGACGGCAGGCGGATGTGGGTCATGCCCGCGTCCTGCGCGATGACCTCGGCGAAGGTGCCGGCAGAGCGGACCATCTTGGCGCCGGCGCCCGGCTTGATCTCGAGGTTGTAGACGAAGGTACCGACCGGCAGCGCGCCGAGCGGGAGGCGGTTACCCACCGCCACCTTGGCGTCCTCGGCCGTGTGGATGACGTCGCCGACCTTGGCGGTCTGCGGCAGGAGCGCGTAGCGGCGCTCGCCGTCGCGGTAGCAGATGCGGGCGATGAAACCAGAGCGGAACGGATCGTACTCGATGGTCTCGACGGTCGCCGGCACGTTGCGCTTCGCGTAGCCGAAGTCGACGTCGCGGTAGAGGCGCTTGTGGCCGCCGCCCTGGTGGCGAACGGTGATGCGGCCGAAACCGTTGCGACCGGCGCGCTTGGCGGCGCCGGAGACGAGCGACTTCATCGGCGCGTCGCCCGAGAGCACCTTCTTGTAGTAAATACGAGTGGTGTTGCGGAGCGACTTGGTCGTGGGCTTGTACTTCTTAAGCATGGGGGCGGTGGTTAATAAAAGGTTTAGACGAACTCGATGGTCTCGCCCTTCTTGAGGAAGACGACCGCCTTCTTGCCCGGCTTCGAGTCGCCGAGGCGACCGGCGCGGACAATCGGCTTCGAGGAGATGGCCGAGGTGGTGACCTTCTGCGGCACGACGCCGTAGATGACGCGGAACGCCGCGGCGATTTCGCGCTTGGTGGCGTCGGTGAGGACGTTGAAGGTGTAGGCGTTCGCGCCCGCGAGGTGCGCGGCCTTCTCGGTGACGCGCGGGCTCACGATGACGCGGGAGAGGCGGGCGTCCATCGGGCGAGCCTTGGACTCGCCTTTCTTGGCGACAGCCGAGGCGGCCTTCGGGGCCTTAGCCTTCTTCTCTTTCGCCGGAGCGGCAGCCTTCTTTTTGGAGAAAATTCCCATGGTACTTCTGGTTAGGCGCGGGCCGTTTTCGAGGCGAGGCGCGAGGCGATCGCCGCGACGGAGACCTCCGGGCGCTCGATGAGGATCACCTTGGCGCGGAGGGCGTCGACCACGTTGAGGCTGCGAGCCTCGGCGACGGAGACGTTGCCGAAGTTGCGGAAGCTCTTCTCGAGGTCGAGGGACTTCTCGCCGGTCGCGATCAGGGCCGCGTTCGTGCGGTGCACGAGGCGAGCCTGGCCGGAGCCCTTGGCGATAGCCGTGATCGCCTTCTTCGCGTCAGCGGTCTTCGGAGCGGCGAACGAGAGGGCGTCAACGAAGACGACCTCGCCGTCGCGGAACTTCTGGGAGAGAACAACGGCGAGCGCCTTGGCGGCCGCGCGGCGGTTCACCTTGCGATCGAAGTTCTTGCCGGAAACCGGGCCGTGAGCTTTACCGCCACCCACCCAAATCGGGGAGCGCGAGGAGCCGTGACGGGCGCGGCCGGTACCCTTCTGCTTCCAGGGCTTGCGGCCACCGCCACGAACTTCGCCGCGGTTCTTGGCGTGCGCGATCGGCGCGCGAGACGCGGTCTCCATCGCGGTCTTGGTCTGGTGGACGAGGTCCGCGTTCCAGGCGAGCCCAAAGATGGACTCGGGGAGCTCGGTCTCGCCAACCTTCTTGCCTGCGGCGTCGTAGAGGGGTGCCTTCATCGTAGTGTTCGTAATAGTTTCGTGTGACTAGCCGCGGACAATGACCATCGAGCCGCGACGGCCGGGGATCGCGCCGGAGACGTAGAGCTCCGAGGCGTCGGCGTCGATAGCCGCGACGGTGAGGTTGCGGACGGAGATGGTGTCGCCACCCATGCGACCGGCCATGCGGGTGCCCTTGGCAACGCGACCGCCAGCGCGACCGCCGCCACCAATAGAACCGGCCTCGCGCTCGGAGTGCTTCTGACCGTGGGTGCGCTGACCGCCCTTGAAGCGGTGACGCTTAACCACGCCCTGGAAGCCCTTACCCTTGGAGGTACCGGTGACGCGCACCTTGTCGCCAACCGAGAAGATACCGACCTCGAGCTTGGTGCCGACCTCGGGAGCATCCTCTTCCTTCGCGAACTCGCGGAAGGTCTTGGACGCGAAGCCGAGGGCCTTGGTCTTACCGGCGAGGGCCTTGCCCACGCGGGAAGCCTTGGCGGAAGGAACGGCGAGGACGATCGCCTCGTAGCCGTCGGTCTCCTTGGTCTTAATCTGCGCCACGACCGGCGGGACAACCTTGAGGATAGTGACAGGCACGGCGCGACCTTCCCCATCGAAAATCTGGGTCATGCGGTCTTTGGTGGCGATGAGTGACTTCATGGGGGTTGGGTGGTCTCTAGGGCTGGTTTGGCGGTGCTTTTGGGTTGATTTCTCTTGAAGAGAAAGCCTAACGGCCATCCCAGACGGGACGGCCGCAGACCTTACATCATCTTGACGTCGATATCAACACCGGACGGGAGGGAGAGGTTGGTGAGGGCCTCAACCACCTTGGCCGAAGGATTCACGATATCGATGATGCGCTTGTGGACGCGCATCTCGAACTGCTCGCGGGCGTCCTTGTAGACGAAGGCCGAGCGGTTAACCGTGTACTTCTTGATCTCCGTCGGGAGCGGGATAGGGCCGGCCACAGCCGCGTCGTAGCGGCGGGCGGTCTCGACAATCTGGCGCACGGACGCATCCAGAATCTTGTGGTCGTAGGCGCGGACGCGAATGCGGAGCTTCGCGACGGCCTCGACACCCTTCTCTTCCTTTTTGGTAGCCATAGTGTTTGTTTTCGAGTCTTTTCTTGTCGCCGCAAACCCCAGTTGCCGTCCCTCGCTCGCGCTAGCCGAGGGCGCCGTCTCCTGGGGTTTGTGTGCGGTTGGGGTAAGTCGGTCTTAGGCGATGATCTTGGTGACGACGCCGGCGCCGACGGTCTTGCCGCCTTCGCGGATGGCGAAGCGGGTCTTGTCCTCGAGGGCGACCGGAGCGACGAGCTTAACCTTGAAGGTCACGGTGTCGCCCGGCATGGCCATCTCGACGCCCTCCTTGAGGGTAACCTCGCCGGTAACGTCGGTCGTGCGGATGTAGAACTGCGGCTTGTAGCCGGTGACGAACGGGGTGTGGCGGCCACCTTCCTCCTTCTTGAGGATGTAAACCTCAGCCTCGAAGTCGGTGTGCGGGGTCACAGAGCCGATAGCGGCGAGAACCTGACCGCGGTGGATGTCCTCCTTGCGGGTACCACGGAGAAGGATACCGGCGTTGTCGCCAGCCTGGCCTTCAGCGAGGGTCTTGTTGAACATCTCGATACCGGTGACGGTGGTCTTGGCGGTGTCCTGGAGACCGACGATCTCGATGTCCTGGCCAACCTTGACGATACCGCGCTCGATGCGGCCGGTGACGACGGTGCCGCGACCTTCGATCGAGAAGATGTCCTCGACCGGCATGAGGAACGGCTTGTCGGTCTCGCGGACCGGGGTCGGGATGAAGGAGTCGAGGTGATCGGCGAGCTCGACGATCTTGGCAGCCCACTGATCATCAGCGGTCTTGGCGTCGAGGGCCTTGAGGGACGAGCCGCGGACGAACGGGGTGTTCTTGCCGTCGTAGCCGTGCGCGGTGAGGAGGTCGCGGATCTCTTCCTCGACGAGGTCGATGAGGTCAGCGTCTTCGACCATGTCGCACTTGTTGATGTAGACGATGATCTTAGGCACGCCAACCTGCTTGGCGAGGAGCACGTGCTCGCGGGTCTGCGGCATCATGCCGTCAGTGGCGGCAACGACGAGGACCGCGCCGTCCATCTGGGCGGCACCGGTGATCATGTTCTTGATGTAGTCCGCGTGGCCCGGGGCGTCGATGTGGGCGTAGTGGCGGTTCGGGGTCTCGTACTCGGAGTGGTGGAGGGCAATGGTAATACCACGCGCCTTCTCTTCCGGAGCGTTGTCGATACCGTCGACGCCTTCGATGCGGGCGTTGTAGCCCTTGTCCTTGGCGAGGGTGCCGAGGACGTGAAGGATAGCGGCGGTCGTGGTGGTCTTGCCGTGGTCAACGTGGCCGATGGTGCCGACGTTGAGGTGGGGCTTGGTGCGGTTGAAAGCGTCTGCCATTTTCTTATGGTTATTCGTCCGTTCACGCGGCAGCGCGAGCTTGGCCGAGTGAGCGGGCGAACTCTATCCGGGCTTGGTAAGTCGGTCCGCCTGCGACAAATAAAAGTCGCGCAGCGCGGCCGGGGGAGTTTAAGACGGAGGGGGCGCGGTGTCAACGCTGGAGGACCTACGCAGGCAATAGGAACGCGGAAAGGCCCGGCTCCCCAACGGGGAGCCGGGCCTTTCCGGGACCGGGTAAGCCTTACGGCTTGGCCAGAGTCACCTTAGTGGCGCCGCAGATTTCGCCGTCAGTGGTGCACACCTTTAAGGTGTAGACCTTGTACGGGACAAACTCCGAGGCGATGGTGCCGGCGGAAGGCCAGACGAATGTTCCCCTGCCCTGCTCCCCCTTATCGATAGAGGTAGCCACGTAGTAGTAGAGACCATCGGCGCTCTGGAGGTAGATGTCCAGGCGGTCACCGGACGCGAGACCGGCCCCTTTCCAGCGGATGGTGGCCGCCTGGCCGCCAACCAGCTTGGCGCTCGAGGAAGGTTCTAGGATGGAAATCTTGGCGTCGGTGGCCCGTTTAGCCGTATCGTCGTCGACGCCGTCGGCAAAGGCATTGTCGACCTCTACCTTGGGGCACTCGTCGGTAGAGATGCGGCCGGACTTATCGGTGACCGTGACCTTCTGCTTATAGGTCCCCTTGTCGATGAGGGTCACCTTCTGGCTAGAGCTGTTCCCCTTGAAAGCCCCTTCCCAGGAGTAGGAGTAGGGCTTGCTGCCGCCCGAAACGACCGCCGTGTAGGTGACGGTAGCCCCCACCCCAACGCTGCGGTCGCCCACCTCGCAGGTGACGCGGAAAGCCGAGGAAGAGTTGCCGGTCTCCTTGGTCGAGGTAGCCGTCGTCTTCGAGGAAGACTTAGAGGAAGACTTCGAGCTCTTCGGGGCCGAGAGCGAGCTCACCTTGAGGTCGAGCGCCCGGAGCTTGGTATCGAGATCGGAGAGGTTGCCGGCCAGGTTGGTGACCTTGGCCAGGAGCACGTCGCGGTTGCGGGTCGAGCCGGCAATCGAGAGGGCCTCTACGTCTTTGGCGGCAACCTCGGCCTGCGCCGCGAGCCCCTCGATGGCGTCGCGGAGATCATTGATGAGCGCGGAGGCTTCGGACTTGGCGTCGGCGGCGGCAGCCGGCGCAGAGGGCGCCGTGGCGATGCCGAGCAGGATGGCGACGGCGAGGACGGCGGCCAGGTGGTTTCGCATAGGGCTCGGGTTCTCGGGTAAAAGCTCGGCGCCCACGAAGAACCGTGGGCGCCTCACGGGGACAATTGTACCCCTCCCCGCCCGTGGCGCGAGGAGGGGGTGTGGAAAAAGAAAAGCCGACCGGAGAGGTCGACTGACGCAATGAGGGGCGCTAGTTTGAGTAGGAACCCTCGGGGGCGCGGCGGTTGTCTTCGACGCGATCGTACCCGTCGCCGCGAGAAGACCCGCGACCGCCCTTGCTGAAGGCGGAAGCGCCGATCGAAACGAGGATAGCGATGATGCTGATCACGATCAGCAGCTCGATGAGGGTGAAGCCGGATTTGGATTTCATGGATTTCATGGGTATTGGTCGGTATTGGGTTTTAGCCAGACGAATGAAGGGGCTGGGCCGATTAGTAAACTGACATAGTTTTAAAT
>JBILMG010000005.1:0-30147 GCA_044375695.1 Minisyncoccia bacterium
CCTTCTCGCCCTCGGGGTCTACGAGCCGCGCGCGCGACTGGCCAAAGGTGAACGCCTGCGCGCCCTGGCCGCGCATCTGGCGGAAGATGAGCCAGCCGACCACGCCGAGCGCCAAGAGCGGCAACAGAGACGAGAGGACGCTCGCCAGGATGAGGCCCTCGCTGCCGTCGCCCTTGGACTCGATCTCAATCTTGGAAATTTCTTCGGACGTGAGGCCAAAGTTGGCGAGCGTCTCGGAGAGGGTCGCGCCCGGCTCGAGGGCGGCGATGCGGTCCGGGGAAACCGCCGGGTCGGCGGCTGGCGTCGTGGTGGCGACGTAGGTCGCGGTGACCGAGTTGCCCTCGACAACAATTTTAGAAATCTTGCCGGCCTTGGCGTCGGCGGCAATCGTCGAAATGGAGGCTTCGGCCGGCGCAGAGGTGTCAGAGACGAGGGCGTAGAGGTAGCCGGCAACGAGCAGCGTCGAAACCACCGAGGCGAAAGACAGCCAGAAAGATGGTCGACCAGAATGCTCGCGGCGCGGAGGCACCGGACGCTGACCTTTGTGGCGCGGGCTCTCGGGTTTCTTCTGTTTATCCATGGCGGGCCTACTCTACACGCCAGGAGCGGGAAAGGAAAAAGCCGCCGACGCTACGCCCCGAAGGGCTTTTTGAGCCGCAGCAGCAGCCGCAACGCCGCCGAAGCCACCCCACCGACCTCGTGTCCTGATGTGGACAAAAACTAAAAAATAGCGTAAAAACCTCGCCGAACCGAAATTGAGGCGCGCCAAACAGACGCCTCAATTCGGAGATCCCAAAAACATGAAAATCCAATCCAGTATCTGGGGTGCCCCTGGCACCTTTCCCTTCCTCCTCGCCATGGCTTGCCGCGGCGAGTATCAGCAGGCGCATCAGCCCGGGGTCTTCCCCGAGCCGCTCGCGCGGGTCACCCAAACGCTCGAGCTCGACCCGGTCGGCCGCTCGCTCCTTTTCCTCGGCTCGGACCTCGTGTCCGAAGCAGAGCAGAAGCGGCGCGAAGCCAACGAGGCAATGAAAAAAGCCGGCAAACGTCTCCAGTTTGAGAGCACGAGACTCGGCCACCAGGCCAACGCGGCTGCCCTCGCCGAAGAATCGGAGCGCCTCGGCAAACGCCACCAGCTGGTCTCCTCTCTCCTCTTCGCGTACGCGCGAGCGGTGACGCCGGAGTTCCAGAACGGCGCGCCGAGCATGTCGTTCACCGCCGACGGAAAAATCCTCGCGGACTTCGACGACGAGCAGATCGTGGACAGCGCGCTCCCGCAGGGCCACCTGGCCCGGCAGGCCGCGCTCTACGTTATCCGCATCCTGGCGGGCAACGATGACCCGACGCAAATCGGCATCGGCGACAATCTGCGCGCCTTCCGCCTCGGCCTCAACGATGTCGACACGGCGGAAGTCGGAGAAGAAATCGCGGGAGAAGAGGCTCTGGCGACAATCGAAGACGTCGTCCTTAAGCGTATTTCTACGCTGGTGGACGCTCTCACGTTTGCCGAGCTCGGCCTCCCGGTCACGCTCGATACCGTCGGCAACCAAATCCCTCAAGCGGTCGGCACCCTCGAAGGGTCAATCGATCTCGTTTGCGACATCTTCTGGAGCATCCTCGACGAAACGGTCGTCGCCCTGCACGAGCAGCGCGGCGTCACGATCATCACGCTCCGCGAAGACTGGGCCCTCGTTAACGGCGAAGAGCTCACGCCACGACGGAAAGCGGAACGCGCCTTAGGCGAGCTGATCGAAGGACTGATTGGCCAACTGAGCGGACCGCTGCTTTCACTCGGCTTTCCCGAGCTTAATCTCTCAGGAGCTCCGCCGGAGACGATCGAGCGGCTGCGCGCTCACGTCGCCAACTGCCAAGAAGAAGGCTGCCCCTACGGGCTCGCGCTCGCGCGGTTCGATGCCGAACGAGCAGCCGAGCAGCAGGACGACCGCCCCGAAGACACTGACGCTGAAGCCTCTACCAAAGAGGCCGAAGCTCCGCAGCCCTCGGCCGAGTCCTAGCCGACGCTGAACCGAACTCACCGCCGCTCTCCGGAGCGGCGGTTTTCTTTTTACGGAGCCGCGAAGCTCTATTCATGGACTTTTCGCTAAAAAATGTTAGAGATTCCCCGAACCAAGCGGCCAACCGCCGCGCGGAAAAACAAAAAAATGCAAACACCTACGTTCCTTGAACTGTTCGTTCTCGCCTGCCAGGGCGACTACACCCAAAAAACCGTCCCCCCGGAAGCCGATCCCCCAGCGGAGCTCGAGGCTGTCGGCGCGGCGGGCAGAACCGCCCTCTCGCTCTACGGCCTCGCCGTCGACATCGGAGCAAAAATCTCTGCCGCCGAAGAGGCAACCTGCAAGGCCGGCCGCGAGGCTCGCCGAAGCAGCTTGCGCCACCTGGCAGCCGCGGTGAAACGCGTCGTGAAAGAAGGCAGCGCCCGCGAGAGCGAGAATGACCGCCTGCGCGAAAACCTCGGCGTCACGATCCGCACGCTCCAGCTCCTGCTATTCGCGGAGCACCCGAGCCTGCGCAACCGCGACCCGAGCAGCGTCATCATCGCCGACGACGGCGACCGCCTGGGCGCCCGCATCGTCGGCGGCGTGATCTACGCCGGCCCCGAAGACCAAAGCTACGTGACGCTCCCCGAGCGCCACCCGGCCACCCGTCTGGGCATCAACATCGTCCGCGCTATTGCGGGCGAGAACCGGCATTCGGAGATTGACGCCACGGAGACTTTCGAGGCCTTCAGCCAGGCCAACTTCGGACTGCCGGCAACGGCGCTCTCGGAGGACCTGCCGACCGCCACGGTCGATAGAGCCTGGCTCCGCCGGGTCGCCTCGATTATCACGGCTCTCGAGACCGCGCCGATCGACCACGAGCTCACGCTCCGGTCGGCCGAAAATTCGAGGGTGCTCGTCTCGCAGGTGCGCGACGCCGGCGCGACGGCAATTCAGATCTTCTTCGCGCTCGCGGCGGAAGCTTCTGGCCTCGAGAACGGCGACAACCTCATCCTGCGCCCCGACTGGACGCTCGCGCGATCGGCAAACCCGACCACCAGGCTCCAGGTACCGGCCGCGCTACGCGCCTTCGGCCGAGCGGCGACCGGCGCGCTCCGCGACGGCTGTCCCGCTGAAGAAAAAGTTGCCTAAAGACCAGAACAGCCGCTGCCCCTCTCGGGGCAGCTTTTCTTTTGAAAGACGGCCTGAGCCTACTTCCCCTTTCGGTCGAAGCGCGGCAGGTACGGCTGGAGCGCGCGCATCGCCGCCTCCGCGGTCGCGCCAGATTCGAGCGCGCGCAGGATCGGCTCGGGCACAATCTCGAAGTGGGTCGAGGCGAGCTCGGCAATGAGCTTGCGCTCGCCCTGCGACAGATCGCCGAACTTCTTGCGGCGGGCGCGCACGTAGCGCGAGACCACCAGCGCGGTGAAGACCTTCTTCACCGCCGCGGCGGCCTTCGGGTTCTCCTTCGGCTCCTCGTCGAGCGGCGGCACCGGCGGCGCCGCGGCGTCGATGACCACGCGGTCTAGCCCGTGCTTGTCGAACTCGGCGCGCCAGCGGTCGGCGAAGCCTTCCGCCTTCGGCGGCAGCTCGCCCTGGTTCTGGCGCACGAACGCGCGATCGGCCGGGGTCGCGGCGCGCGCCAAATCGCGCTCGGCCAACCTTCGCTCGGCCTCGAACCAAAAGGCGTCGTTGTCGTACTCGTCCAGAATCTTGTCGCGCTCGTCGAGGAACTCCTCGGTGGCGGCCTTTTGGGTTGGCTCGCCGAGCGCCTCGGCGGCGGCAGCCAGAAAGACAGACGCCGCGCGGGCGAAAGGCTTGGCGTCACGCTCGCCGTAGGCTTCGGACACCAGCCGGGTCACGTCCTCGCCAATGGCAACCAGGACGGCCAGGTCGCGCAGCTCGCGCGGCGAAAATTCTAGGGAGAGCTCGTGGCGCGAGGAATCCTTGCTCCGCGCGGCGCGAGCCTTCCCCTCTCGTTTGCCCGGCTTCTTGTCGCGGCTCGTCATGCGCCCGTTATACCACAGGCGCGCAGCCGGTGCGCCGGGGCTAATTTTCGGCGGCTGGACCGGCAGAGATCCGAACCTTCTTCGGCTCGCGCGCCATCAGGTTGCCCTCGGCGTCGAGGGCGCGGAGCTCGAGGTTAACGGCGACGCGCTTCGAGAGGCTGTTGCGCAGGTCGGCCGCGAGCACCGTGAATCCCTCTTCCGGCGCAGCCAGCGCGTAGGCGTACTTGGAAACGGTGCGGCCGCACAGATTGTCCGAGCCAGACATCACGGAAGCACCCTTGTTGCAGTCAATGGAGAGCTCCCAGATTTCTACCTGACGGTTCGTGGAGCGCGGGCCGACCGAGACAGAGAGCTCGGCCTCGCCGTCGGCGGTCTTCTCGGCCTTCGCGTTGAGCACAATCTTGAACTTGCCGGTCGTCTTCGAAGAGGATGCGCCAGAAGAGCCGTAGGACGACCGCGACCCGCCCTTGCGGTTCGGCACCGGGGTGAGGTCGAACTTCACGCCGCCGGCGGTAACGGAAACCGCCCCAGACGCCGCGGCAGACGCGTCGGCCGAAACGCGAGAGCAGGACTGGCGGCGGATAGCCGCGCGGGTGGTCTCGCCCGCCACGCCGTTCGCCGGCGAGATGTCTTTGCTGCCCTGGAAGGCGATAACCGCCTGCGCGGTCATATTGCCGAAGTACGCCGTCGGCTCGCCGTCGAAAAAGCCCGCATCGCGCAGGAACGCCTGCAGCGCCGAGACGGCCGCGCCGCTCGATCCGACGGCGAGATTAGCCGGCAGGTCTACGCAGTTAACGTCACCGGCAGCGGTCGCGGCGCCGGCAGAGAGCGGCAGCGCGAGCGCGACGAAGAAGGCGGCGGCGAGGGTGCGACGAATCATGGCTTTGGAATTCATTTTGCTAAGCCGCCTAATTATATCCCTGCCCCGCCCCCAAAAAGAAAACCGCCGCGCAGGGTGCGCGGCGGTAGGATTCCAGAAAACTAGGCGGTAACCAAGGTCAAGCCGAGGAGGCGGCGGATGAGCGCCGCTTCGCCAGACGTCGACGCGAAGTTATCGAATGCCTCAACCTCTCCTTCTGCCTCTGGCGCATCTGGGTATTCGCCTCCAGCGCGAACCTTCCTGATAACGTTCAGACCGTGAGAAACACCCTGCGCCTTGGGGAGCGTCGTGCACTCCCACTCGAGGGTGCGGGCGCCTTCGAAACCGTAGCGCGCGAGCAGGGCGTCCACGACCGTGAAGTCGATTTCGCCGAGGCCGGGGGTTTGGAATGACCAGTCAGAGCCTTTGCCCGACCAGCCGTGAAGCCCGCGGTAGCAGCCGTGACGGCCGCTACCTGTGTCGGCAACCGCGTCTTTGACGTGGTAGCAGGACACGATGCCTTCGCGGAGCGCGATCTTCGTGTGCTCGATCGGATCGGCGCACTGCAGGACCACGTGAGAGAGATCCAGATTGACGGCGATGAAGGCCTGCAGCTCTGCCGGGAACCCGGAACGGAAACGCTCGAAGCTGTCCAGGTCGTAGGCGTCTTCGCCGGGATGCAGCTCGAAGCCGAGCTTCACGCCACGCTCGGCAGCGAAAGCCACGATAGGGGTCCAGCGGTGCACCTGTTCAGCCAAGGCGGTCTCAACCAGCCCGTTCGGGCGCTGCGGCCACTGGTAGATGTAGGGCCACAGCAGCGAGCCCGTGAAGCTCGGTGTGAAGTCGAGCCCGCTGTTGGCGGAAGCCGCAATGATGAGTTTCATCTGTTCGGTTCCGAAACGCGACAGCTCTTCGACGCTTGGATCTTTGAGGCTTGATGCAAAGCCGGCCAGCTGCTCACGATAGGCAGGGTGGACCGCAACAAGCTGACCCGCGATGTGCGACGAGATACCTCCGGCGTAAGAATCCGGAAGGCCCAGGCCGACGTATTCACCTTGGAGCTGCTGGCAGTAGTCGCGGCTCTCCGCGGCACGGGGCAGATCAATGAACGGGTCGCCAGGAATCAGCTGCAGCGAGGTGCCGCCGTGTTGGGCAACGTAAGCGGCAATGGCGTCGCGGGAATTCCACGGAGCCGGCCCCTTTGGGTCGAACAGCTGGGCGACGAACGCGGCGATTGGGTATTTGAGGACGGATGACATATTTTCGATTCTGTTTCTTGTTTGGTTTTGAATGAGAGCGGCCCAACTAGGGCCACCCAATTGAGGGTGGCTCAATTCGCGGCACAAACTGCCACTCGAGGAGACTTTTGTAAAGGAAGCCGCTGCCGAGAAAAATAAAGAACCGGCGTCCGGACTCGCGGTGAAGCGAGCCACGGACGCCGGCCGGTCCCCAAAGCGCTACCTCTGGGTCCCCTCCTAAGAGGGATTTACCGTCGGGGGGTTAGCCCTGGCGGAGGGCTTCTGGCCACTTTTTGGCGCTTTGGCTTACCGGCCGAACGTTGCCAGCCGGACAACATCGACCGGGCTAGAGCCCGAGCGGCAGCTGGTTGCCACCTCCTATTTCGGCGCGCGTAGATCGCGCGCGCCATTTCGAATTCACCTCCTTTTCTGTGACCCTTGACGGGCCGAGGAACGCGGAAGGTTCCTTACGTAGGAGAGGTTACTCCTCCCGCGCCAAAAACGCTACTCCTTGGCGAGCGCGTAAACTTTCTCGTTCACCGCCTGGCCTAGGCCAAGTCGGGTGCGCGCCGCGCGGTAAAAAACGTAAGCCGCGATGGCGCGGGCGAACGACTGCGCCTGCGCCGCGAGCGCCTGCCCGTACATCTTTACCCCCTGCCCCGCGAGCGTGCGGTCCAGAAACTTCGACGCGCCCGAAACCTGCGAGCCGAGCGAGAGCACCATCTTGGTGAGGCCGGTGACGGTATCGACGCCGGCGACCGAGGCTACATACTTCAGGAACTCTTTGGTCTTCGTCTCGTGATTGATGCGGTCCATTTCCTCCACCATTTTTTCTGTCTCGACACGCTCGCCGTCGTGGTGATCCAGGAACAGGAACCAGAGGTTGCGCAGGCGAATGCTCAGGTAAAAGCTCCAGACGATGAAGCCGACGATACCGGCTAGGCCGGTGCCGAGCCCCCAGAGGACCGCATCCGCCCGGCCGCCGAAGGCGCCGCTGCCCACGAGGACCGCCAGGGCAAGCGAGCCCGCGAACGCGGCGAGCGGCAGAAGCCAGAAGCGGAACCACGACCAGATCCAGAAGCGCACCGCGCTCGGCAAGAGCCGGCGCGCGACGCGGAAGGACTCCTGCGGCGAGAGGTTCTTGCCGTCGAAGTACGAGTCGACCCAAATGATGCGCTCGATAGACAGGGCCGCGTTAATGATCACGCCGTAGACAATCGAAGCGAGGAGCATGCCGCCAACAATCCACCCCTCCATTGGGCGCGCGGCGACGCTCGCGAAAATGAGCTCGAGCCCGTTCTCCTCGTTGTCAACCGCGCTCCCCCAGAAGGCGTAGGCCAAAAGGATGGTCAGGAGCGCCGGCCAAATGGCGAGGAGCGCCCGCTGCAGGAGCAGGTACTTGCGCTCGTTGAGGCGCGCGAAAATCTGCTTGGCGGTCTCGGTGAAAGTTCCCTCGGGGCCGGCCGCAGCAGAAGACGTGCCCTGGAGAGGCGGCAGCGGCGAAGGCGGGACGAGGGAAGGTGTTTGTGGAGGCATGGCGGAATTCTATAACTTTTTGCCGACGCGCAGGCTACAGGCGAGCGCGGCGAGCCGTAACGTGCAATACTCCGCCGCGCGCGGCTTCTGCCGCCGTCTTAGTCCGAAGTAACGCCAAGAAAAATGAGCGACGAAACCACCCTCCCGGCCGCCGAGCAGCCGATTGATGAGACTGCCCCGGTAGCCCCCGTCGCCGACGAAGCCGCTCCGGCCGCTCCTGCCGAGGTCGCCGAGGTTGCCGCCGAGCCTTCCGAGGAAGGCGAGGAGAAGGCCGCTCCGGAGGTCCAGGCCTAAAGGCCCAGGATCGCTGGTCCAACTTTTCGGACCAGACTTGAAGAGAGGCCGGCCCGCTCCGCGGGCCGGCCTCTCTTTTTATTTTCGGAATCTGCACACACAAAAAGAAAAGCCGCCCAAAGGACGGCTAGGTTAAGGCCTTGAGCCACTTCACCACCTTGGACAAGTCCGAAGGCGGCTCGAAGCCGTGAGCGCGGAATGCCACGACAGCAGCCTGACGGCGAGATCTGTCGTTAGCCTTACGGTCTCGCAAGGCGTCCATCTCGGGCGGCAACGCCCGCAATTTTTCAATGCCAACGCCGTCGCAGCCGCTCCAGTACTGGAATTCGGCCAGAACGGCTATGTGCCTCGCCTCCCCCTCAATCGAGAAAGTTTCATTCTTGCGGTTCCTGAGGATGAGCAGCGTCGTGGTAGACGGCAGGCGGTGGCAGCTCTGGAAGACGAGCATCGCCGCCTCACCGAGGGTTAGGGTCTTTTGGTCTTTGATCAATGAGCGGAATACCAACATAGTTATGTAACTAATACATATTTTTAATATTGTCAAATTACGCTTAACCAAAAAGAAAAGCCGCCCAGGTGGCGGCTAGGTGGCGCAGCGCTCGATGTAGCCGCGCACCATCTGCATGCAGTTACGGTACCGCAGCACGTTATTCCCGTCATAGAAGGCGGCGCCGTCACGGGCCGCCGTGTCCGCGTGCGGCGACAGGCCAACGTCGCAGAGCACCAGGCGCATGTCTTCCCTGGCGACCAGAAGATTCCTCGACTGGTTAAGGTTCGAGTCTTCTGGGAATCCAACCGGGTCCGGGTAAAGCTCGCCGGATTGCGTCGCGTCGAGCAACCAGTCGATCAGCGCGAGCGCGAAGCGGGCGTTCTCGGCGCCCGTTTTCGGATTTTTCCAGACATCGCCGAAGGCGCTTTCCCACCCGACCGAATGGCAGTGGAGGTGAACTCCGGGGAAACGCCGCTGAGCCACGACCGCGTACTTTTCGCCTTCGTAAACCGTCTCGCCGAACCAGCTGGTCAGCACCCGGTCGGGAAAGTCGCGCAGGCGACCTAGCAGCGCTTCGTAGTCGGCAATCAGGCGGCCGATTGGATTTCGCTTCGTCAGCTTGAGCATTTCGTTGCCGCGCAGGAGCACGATGCTGCTGTCGGTATCGGTGGTGACCCGAACGTATTCGGGGGTTATTTTTGGTGGTATTTCAATCATGGGAAAGATTTGACGCCGACCCTATCGCGGGTTCTTTTAAAGAGCAAGGAGCGCCCCGCGGCCTTTGGCCGCGGGGCGCTCCCCCTATTTCCAACCTACAGCAGCTCCAGTTTTCGAAACGGCGCGCCATCGCCGATACGCCCGCGGCCAACTTCGCGGAGCGGCAGCTGCTCGCCGTCGCGGCTCACGCCGAAGAACTCGCTCTCGCCCGGACCGCGTAGCGCCCGCACCGGACCCGAAAGCGGAATCATAGAAATGCCCGTCGCGGCGCCGGCTACCCAGCCCAGGCGCCAGTCTTTGCCGTCGCACTCGGGCTCAAGCGCCACGTACTCACGCCAGCCGCCGAGGATTGGAATATGGAAAATTGGCAGCTTGCCCCACCACCGCGGGCCGGCCTTCGGGTCGCCGGGGACGCGCAGCGTGCGGGAGTGGTCAATCGACGCGCGCTCGCCCTCCGAGAGCAGCCGCACGTTCCAGCGGTGCGTGCGCTGCGGACGCTCGAAGGTGCCCGCGACGAGGTACATCACGGGGAGCATCAGAAGGTCGAGGAGGCGAGAGAGAGGAGGTTGGGGTGGGAATGGGAGCACCTCACCAAAATAGCACAGCGGCAAAAGTTGCCGCTGACTTTACTGGCTTTCTATTTTAGCAAGAACCCAAACCTGGAGTCCCCGGAAACACCCGAGACGCCGGGGAACCCGCCAAAATAAAAAATATGCTCGAAATGCTCAAGGAAATACTCCAAGCCATCGTCGCCGACGATGAAATCTTCGACCTCAACGCCAAGGCGATGAGAAAAATGCACCAAGCCCTCGTTAAAAATGGCTTCACCGAGGAACAGGCGACGCAGATTGTCGCGAGCCAAGGCCACGGGATCAAGGCGAGCTAAGCGCCTACCGTTAACCGCCAGAAATGGCGGCTTTCTTTTTGCAGACTGACGTCGTTAGCGGAACCGAACAGCCCCACGCCGAGGCGAAGCTTTTGCCCTACCAGTGCCAAGAATTTTTTACGTATCCGTAACCCCAGGCGGCGCCATGGATCCGGGACACCCACGTATCCCCGAACAGGCGGACCCCCAGCTTCATGAGGCCGCCCAGCGGCCGGCCTGCTGGCCCAGATTTGGCGACCGCGAGGCCGAAGGCTTCATCCGCGTTCGCCCGCGCGGCAGCCGACCCGCCGAGCCAGTAGCGCACGTCGTGAGCCACGCAGGCGTCGCGGTAGTCATGCCAAGGCAGGCTGTCCGGAAATAGCGTGCACCCGTCGGTGACGAACGGCTCGGGAGGAACCGGCAGGCCGAGGGCGGCGGCCTCGCGGACCGCGGCGGCCCTCTCCGCTTCGGTGGCGTCGGGCGCGGGACGAGGAGCGAGCACCAGCGCAAGAATCGCCAAGGTAGCCCAGCCGAATTTTCTGCAAAGCGACTTGCGGAGCGTCATAGATAAATTCTACTCCGTCAGGCGATTCTCTCCATCCGGCGAAACAGCAGCATTCCGTCTTCGTCCTTCCCCGCTTGTTCGAAACCAAGAGACTCAAGCACGTGAATCGAGGCCGCGTTCTCGGGCTCGACACCCGCCTCGAAGAAGCGGCAGGATTTCGCGGCGTCGGTCGAAAGGCCAGCTTCGGCAATTTTCTTGGCGAGCCCTTTGCCGCGGTACGCCGGCGCCACGTAAAAGACGAAGTACCCGGCGCCGGATGGGTCTAGCTCGAGGTCAAAAAATCCGACCGCTTCCCCGCCCTCTTCCGCCAGCCACAGGTGGCGCGTTTTGAAATCGATCAGTGGCTCCCAGGAATCCGAGAGGTACGACAGCAGAAAGCGCTGGCCAAGAGCGTCAGAGGAGAGCCAGGCGCGAATTGGCGAGGAGGCGGGGGTGAAGGGGGCGAGGGGCATGGGGAGGATTGTACTTAAAATTATTTTTAAGCGGCGAGACATCGCCCCAGCAAAGCAGGGAGAACGTTATAGGGCGGTGAGGTATTTTTATCGGGAATCGGTCACGAGTCACTAAGCTTTTTGGCGCTCCTTGATTCAGTCGCCAGAGCGCCAAAAATCTAAGTGCTCGCGACCCCGCCTCGCCTCCGTTCCGCGCCTCGCTTCGCTCGGCCGCTCACGGTAAGGCTGCGGCTTTCGATTCCCCCACGCGAAGGTGGTTCTCAACCTTCGCTCATCTCCACAAAACAGAACCCCGCCCAACGGCGTGATGCCGGGGCGGGGTTCTGTTTTGTGGAGATGGGGGGAATCGAACCCCCGTCCGGGTGGGACACGCGCGCGCTTCTACGCGGGCTGTTTTGATCTTTAAATTTGGAAAGCGGAGCAGAGATCAAACAAGACCTCCCCTTCCCTATCCCCTAATCTTAGCTAGCTAGTTGGGGCAACCAGCCAGAGCGTCCTCGCTATTTTCGAGGTCAGCCACCGCGAGGCGAAAGGCTGTCTCGTCGCGGGCTTTAGGCCAGCGCGAAGGCGAACGGGCGGGCCGACGCGAAGTACGGCGACGCTACGCTCTTGGTGCTCTTGGCACTTGGTTTTTGCTGCGCTTTTAGGTCTTCGCAGCAGGACCCCCGCGCGCGTCGCGCGTGGTCTTCACCCGTCAACGCCGATCATCCCCGTGGAACGCGTCGCGGCAGCAGCTGCGGCGCGCTCCACGGGACGGACCGGGGTTGGCGTTCATCTCGTAGGCCCCGCGGGGCGGCCTACCTTTTACTTTTCAACGTGCGGCTGATCTCGCGGTCATCCTCGCGCTTCTTAATAGTAGCGCGCTTGTCGTAGGTTTTCTTGCCGCGGCACAGCGCGAACGAAAGCTTCACCAGCCGTCCTTTATTATACAACGAAAGAGGTACTAAGGTCAAACCTTTCTTTTCCAGGTGCCGCTCGAGCGCGTTGAGCTCCCGCTTGGCCAGCAAGATCTTGCGCGGCTGTCGCGGGTCGAACCCCTCCGGCACGTTCCCCGCCTGGTAGGGCCCAATCTGGGCGCCCACCAGGAACGCTTCCCCGGCGGTCAGGCGAACCCACGCGCCGTCCAGTTGAGCGCGGCCAGCCTTGGCGGCCTTAACCTCGTGGCCGGCCAAGACCAAGCCGCCGTCGAATTTCTCGAGGATTTCGTACTTGAAGTGGGCCTTGCGGTTCTGAACCAGAGACATGCGCCAACTATACACAAAGGACGGTCACGCGCTCGACACAGCGCGCCCCTTCGGCTAGCCTCGCGGCAAAGTCAGAACCCTCAAATTTATGTCCTACCGACGACACGAACACCTCAGCGGCCGCAGCCGCAAAATCGCCTACCGCCAGGGAATCCTGCGCGCCATCGAAAAACGCCTCGACCGCCTCGCCGCGGCCACGTGGCCGCGAGCGCCGCGCAGCTTCGACAAGCTTGACCCGCGCCGCCGCGCGCTCGTCCTCGAGGTCGAGCAGCTGGTCGGCCGACTGTAGATCTCCGCCGCGGCCCCGCCGCGGCTTTTCTTTTTTCGTCCCCACGATTGACGACGCGCCGAGACGCGCTAGGGTGCCGGCAAATGACCCCTAGAATTTTAAATAGACTCAAAGAATCTAAAGCCTCGAGAATTCGAGCCGAAGGGAGACCTTTCTTCGCCGTCAGGCACGGCAGCAGTCGGACAACCTTCTTGATCGGACCTCTGGCAATCAAAATTCCCAGCCTGCGCACCCTCAAGAACCTCGTGCTTCACCCAAAGAGCGGCGGCATAAAAAAGAGGACGCTGCTGTGGCGAGCCATGGTGGCAAACCTAACCGAACGCGCCACATGGGACATGACCAGAGCATCGTTCCTGGCGCCCACGTACCTCACGCTCGGCGGCTTCGTGAACGTGGCCAAGCGGGTGCACGGGTCTCCGGCGTCGGACGACACGATCCGGTTAAAACTCAGGCTCTTCGGCCTCGAAGACAGGCCCGCGGAGCTCGACATCAATGGCCACTCCATGTACCCAGACGGAGACTGGCTGTACACCGGCGACGGCTACGTGCTCGTCGACTACGGAGACATGCACGCCAGCGGGAGGCCACTCTCCGACTACATAATCGATAACCTGGCGGTTCTCAGTCGGGCGCTCGGCCCGCGCAAGAACAACACACCCGGCCCTTAGCCGGGTTTTCTATTTCCCCAGCAAAAAGAAAAGGGCGCCGCAAGCGACGCCCCGAACACGGCCAACCTACACGCCTTCCTGCTGCGCGTGCAGCACCTGCTGGTGGGCGCCATCGCGGACAATGTGCCAGATGCCAGCGCCGCGGCGCCAGCGCTTCCGGAACTCCTCGCGCGGCAGCACCATGATGAGGCGCGGGTCGCCGTCGGGCGTCAGCTTGCGGTAGCCAAGGTCTGGCACCGTCAGCGAATCGATCACGACGAAACCCTTGTGGCACATGCCGTACACGTACAGCACGTGCTCGCGCGCGAAACCGCGGAGCGGCAGGTCGATCGCGACGGGATGGTTAGCCCGAACAAGGTCGATTACCGCTTCCTCGGCTTCCTCGTAGTTCATCGGGCGGCGAACCCAGCCGGTGACTATTCGACGGAACAGCTCGCCGTAGGAGCGCACGGGCACCCCGTCGACGAGCATCGTCGCGTGGTGGTGCGCCAGGTAGCTCGGCGCGCGGCCAACGCGTAGCGCCGTCCAGGCGAAGGCGTTCGGCACGTCGAGCCCGAGGATCTCCTCGGACTTGGCAGAAGCCGGCGGGCGGGTAGCCAGGTTCCACTTATCTGGCCACAGGTGCTGGCACATGAGCCAGAGGGCGTGCAGCCCGCACCACTTGCCGAGAGGCGCGCCGGTCGCGGCGTCGATGTCGCGCAGCGGCATGCCGAAATTCGGATGCACGCGGGCGAAGGCGAAGACCCGATCGGTGCCCGGGAGCATATCGGTAACCCTCAAGGGGTCCATGCCGGCTCTGGGTAGCTCTTTGGCGGGCTGCGTTTGAGTTACATCGGTACTAGTAGAAGGATCATTCATGCCGCGTACTCCAGCACGCCGTTTTTCTTTCCGCAACGGAAAACGCCCCAATGCGCCTTTACCGTCAAGGGTCAGCGTGCTACTCTGACCCGGCAAAAAAGCCCGAGACCTCTTAACCTAACGAAAGACACAAACAGTGCGACCGTTCCGAAAATTCGAGCCCCGCCAGCCCAAAATCCGCATCAACGAGCGCATCCTCGCCGCCGAGGTCCGCGTGATTGGCCCCGAGGGTGAGAACATCGGCGTGCTCCCCCGCCAGGAAGCCATCGACCGCGCCAAGAGCTTCGAGCTCGACCTCATCGAGATTTCGGCTAACGCGGTGCCGCCGGTCTGCAAAATCGCCGACTTCGGCCGCTACCAGTACGAGGAAGCCAAGAAGGAAAAAGTTTCCAAGGCTAAGCAGAAGACCTCCGAGGTTAAGGAGATTCAAATCAAGATTGGCACCGGCGAAGGCGACCTGGCCCTCAAGGCCAAGAAGGCCACCGAGTGGCTCAAGGAGGGCAACCGCGTGAAGGTTGAGCTCTTCCTCCCCGGCCGCGCCAAGTACCTCAACGAGGAGTTCCTCAAGGGCCGCTTCGACCGCGTGCTGCGCCTCCTGGCGGCCGACTACAAGGTAGCTGATGCCCCGCGCAAGGGAATGAAGGGGTGGGCCATGATGATCGAGCGAGCCTAATTTAAGGCATCGTCTGCGCAGAGAGCCGGCGCCCCGCGAGGGGCGCCGGCTCCTTTTACATAAAAGAAAATCCCCAGCTACCGCTGGGGATTGAGCTCGATGCTGTTGGTTAACGCCAGAAGCACCAAGAGGGCCAGTAGGCCAGCCCCGGCTAGGCCCAATACCGCCACGAAAGGCCAGAGCAGGCAGACGGCGGCCAGAAACGCCTCGGGCAAGAAGCCTTTGGGGGCATTCCAGGCGCGCCGGGCGCGCCGGCCAATCATGTACAGGGTTATGGCAGGTAAAGCCCAGGCGGTAAGCGCGGCGTAAAAGAGGTAAGGTTCAGCGGACATCGGGCCAGACCTTACCAGGGCAAGACAGGCTGAGCGAGACCCCCGGGCACCCCTCCCCTTGCGCGCCCGGCTGCCCTAGGTTAGTGTTTGCCCCCGCATAGATATATGAAGACCAACAAGTCCTACGCCAAGCGCCTCAAGGTAACCAAGAACGGCAAGATTGTTGCCCGCGCTTCTGGCCACTGCCACTTCAACGCCCGCGACAACGCCAAGACCCGTGGTGCCAAGGGTCGCACCCGCCTCCTCAAGTTCAACCGCCTGGCTCGTTCCCGCTTCCTGTCTAACGTCGCCTAACGCCTAACACCTACCACCATGACCCGAGTAAAGCGCGGCACAATCAAGCTCAAGCGACGCAAGAATAAGCTCGCGATGACCAAGGGCTACCGCTTTGGTCGCTCCACCAAGGAGGCTCAGGCCACCGAGGCCATTCACAAGGCCGGTGCCCACGCCTTCCGCCACCGCCGCGACAAGAAGCGCGATTTCAAGCAGCTCTGGCACATCAAGATCAACGCCGCCGTCCGCACCGAAGGCATCTCCTTCAGCAAGTTCTGGGGCAACATCAAGAAGGCCGGCGTCACCATGAACAAGAAGATGCTCGCCGAGCTCGCCGAGTTCCACCCGGAGACCTTCAAGAAGGTCGTCGCGATGGCCAAGTAAGGCTCGAGCTCTCAGAAACCGCCGCCCTCTGGGCGGCGGTTTCTTTACGCCTACAGGATGGAGGTATAGAAAGTAACGGTATGAGCTCTCCCACAACACCTAAAAGATTCTTCCTGCGCCACGCGCGCTCCGGGAGCCTTCCCCAGAAAGAAGACCAGACCTTCAATGAGCACCTCACCGACAGAGGCATCACCCAGGCGATAGAGGTTGGACGCGGTTCTCTCGGCGACTTCGCCAGAGATCCCGAAACCCGAATCTTTTGCTCGACCTACGACCGGGCAATCGAGACGCTCCTGTGCGTCCTAGACCCCAAAGGTGGGCCGGCCACCGTAGCGTCGCTACGAAAGAGCATCAGAGGCCGCGAGGCGACCAAAGTCAGATTCTCTGATGAACGCTTCGTGAACCTACAGGTGCCGCTGCCAGAAATCCTGAAGCGGGTAACGTTTGACCGCGAGCTGTACGATCGGGTTTCCCCCGAGCTACGCAGACACGGAGGCAAGCTGTTGGTCGTGGGGCACTACGACGCCGGTAAAAACCTCTTCGACGGCAAAGAACTCCTCAACGCCCAGTTCCTGCCCTTCTGATCGCCCGCTCTGGGCGATTTTCTTTTTCCGCCCTCTTCTCCGCCTATATTTGACAATGTTGTAATAATTATAGTATAATATTAAGGTAAGTACCCGTAGCGTAATAGGAATGAGGGTGGTACCTCGGACCTAGGCTGGTTGCCTCACGCGCGGCGAAAAGCACCATGAAAAAGAAGAAAACGTTCGCATACGATGGGGCGCTACGCACCCTCGAAACCATCCTCGCCAACCAGGTGCACGGAGGCGCCGCGGGCTACGCCCGGCAGCGCACCCTATCCTACTGGTGGAGAGGCCTCTGCTCCCTTTCCGTGATTGCCCTACCGGCATACATCCAGTGGGAATTCTCTCGGGACGCTGGAGACGCGATATCGTGGATGGTGGCGGTAGCCATCTTCGCGGTGTTCTGTGTCGGCTTCGCCATCAGCACCAAGTGCCGGCAGTACGTGTGGGTGCACGCTGACCTCGGCAAGGTTCGCGCGGCTATCGATCAGGCACGAGCTCTTGGGCTAATCCAGCGGTTCCCGAGCTTCTCAAACCTGCAAGAGATGCTCGCGGGAATGGCCGACATGGCACACGACGCCGCCAAACAGCGGTCGGGAGTGGAAAAGAGCATCGAACGCCGCGACGTCCAAAAGTCAGCTGCCCTCAAACGGGCCCTGACAGACCTGATCGCAGCCGGAACAATCGTCGAGCAGCAGCTGCGCCTTCAAGAGTGCGACTGGACGCTCGACCGTTGGGACAGCCCCGTTAGGTGGCCTGGGGAAACAGCTCAGAGAAGCTACGTCCTGGGGTCAAAAACCGGCAAACCAGGCATAGCGCTGGGGAAAGCCCCTCCTGTCAGGGTACGCTCCGCCACGGCGCGCCCCGCCACGGCGTGAGCAGACACCAATAAGCAAAGAGCCCGGTCGCGTCGCGACCGGGCTCCCTTTTTATTTCAGCGCGAGGCGGCTAGTTGCCGAACCAGCTCTTCTCCCAGGCCTTCATCTGGTCAATCTCCGCCTGCTGCACGCGAATGATGTCCGCGGCGAACTTCTGCATTTCCGGGCGCGCGGAGCCCTTCGCGAGGAGCTCGGCCATGTCGACCGCGCCCTGGTGGTGGACAATCATGTCCTGCAGGAAAACCTTGTCGAGGGCGTCGCCCTTCTTCCCTTCTAGGCGGGCGGTCATATCCATCATCATGGCGCCCATATCCATCGAGCCGCCGTCGTTCATCATCATCGAGCCATCCGGCATCTGGTGCATGCCCATCATGCCCCCCATCTTCTTCTTCATCGGGCAGCCGCCGTCCTTACACCCCTCACAGGCGCCATCGGCGCAGCCGCCATCCTGGCAACCCTCGCAGGAACCACCGGCGCAGCCGGCACCGCACGAGGCGCCGTCGCCGCCGCGCTTCCAGTCGCGGCCGCCGTCGAACGAGTAGCCGATAAGCACGCCGGCAACCAGGCACAGCGCCGCGACGCCAATAGCCGGACCCTTCATTACTTCTTTGATCTCCATAGGTTTTCTTAAGTTACTAGTACCGTCAGAGGCTAGCGGCGGCGAGGCGGGGCGCGGGGCGATACGCCAGATATACGGCAGAGACGCCGCGGCGGCGAGGAGGTTTCGGCAAACAGCGGCAGGAAGTCGCGCGAGAAGCCAAGCGAGAATCGCGGCGCGAAGCTAAACGCCAACGCCAGAATTAACAGGAGCGCCAAAATCGCGAGGGTCAGATCGGGCGAAACTACCCAGTTCTGGCTCCCGAACGCCGCGCAAAGCCCTTCGTCGCCCGATTCACCGTGGCACGGCACGCTGACCGCCGGCACGACGCAGCGCGCCGCGCACAGCGAAACCGCGAGCACGGCCAGGGTAAGGCCGAAGCCGGTAGCCCGCGGGAATAGTCGCCACGATTTCACGTAGCCATTCTAAGCCCGTTAGGCGGCACCGGCGAACGGCCGCCAAAGCCGAGCGGGGGTTTATCTTTCGGGGCATCCGGGCTAGTGTCTGGCCCGATGAGAACCTCCCCAAAACCCAAGAGACGGCAGCACGGCAAGCTTGTCCGCGACGGCGTGCCGGCTAAAATCAAAAAGACCGGCGCCAAGGTTTCGGCGCGCCGAATGCGAAGAAACGAGTTCCGCAAAGAGCTGCTCCGCAAGCTCGGCGAGGAGTCCCGCGAGGTGGCCGGCGCCGCAAAAAAGAGAGGCCCCGTCAGGCGCGGAGCCTTAGCCGAAGAGCTAGGCGACGTGCTCGAGGTGGTCCGGGCCATCGCCGCCGAATTCGGCATCGACTGGAAGCAGGTCAAGAATGCCCGCGCGGCAAAGGCAAATACCTTCGGCGCCTTCAGACAAAAAATCTTCCTCGAGTGGACAGAGGAAATCGCGTGAACGCGCCCGAACCGGGCGCTTTTCTTTTTTTGAGGTGAACCGGGCCGCTACGCGAGCGGCACCTCCTCCCCCTCTGCCGGGTGCGCCGCCTCGACGCCAATCTCGTCGCGAATGCGCTGGGCGAGGAACATGGCCGCCTTCGGCTCGCCCATCGCCGTGAAAACTTTCTTGAGGCGCCCGCCGCTGGCGGCCCCTTCGGAAAAGGCCAGGAGGCCGTCGGTGTCAGCATGCGAAGAGTAGCCGCTAATCCAGGCAATCTCGGCGGCAACCTTCACGGTTTGGCCGTCGATGTTCACTGTTTTAGCGCCATCCTGCAGCCGTCGGCCGAGGCTGCCGAGCACCTGGTACCCCACCAGGACAAGGGCGCTCTTGGGATCCGAGAGGAAGTGGCGCTCGTGCGAGCGGACGCGGCCACCCTCGCTCATGCCGGAACCGGCCAAGATAATCTTCGGGCGAGAATCCGAATTGAGCGTCTCGGAAAGCTTGTGCTCGTTGACCGTCACCAGCCCCGGGAAATCGAAGACGTCGTCGCCCGAAGCCGCGTCGGCCTGGACGCTCTTCCTAAAGCTGCCGACGTACTTGGCGTACACGTCGGTGACGCCGATCGCGAGCGGCGAATCCAGGTACACCGGCACCCTGGGGAGTTCTCCCGCCTCGATCAGCTCGTTGAGCTCGTAGAGCAGGGACTGCGTCTTCTCGAGCGAGAAGGTCGGCACCACGGCCGTGCCGCCGCGGCCGATAACCTTGGCAAAAATCTCGCGGAGCTTGTCGCGGCGCATGTCGCGCCCCTCGTGACGACGGTCGCCGTAGACGCTCTCGGTGACGAGGTAGTCGACGTCGGTTGGCGGCTCGGGATCGGGCATGAGCAGCGTAGGGCTATTGCCCAGGTCGCCAGAAAAGCCAACAGACACTTCCCCGCCGCCAGGCAAAGAAACCTTGGCGCGCACGTTCGCCGAACCGAGAATGTGCCCAGAATCTCGCAGGTAAATAGAAAGGCCTGGCAGAATCTGCTTCTCCTCGTGGTAGCCGACGGTTTCCCAGCGGTCGAGCGCCCGGTCAACATCGCCCTGGGCAAACAGCGGCTCGCGCCCCTCGCGCTTGGCGTCCAAGGCGCCTACCTTGGCGGCGTCCGCGAGCATCAGCACCGAGAGTTCCTTGGTGGCCGGCGTCGAGTAGATAGGGCCGTTGAAACCGTCTTTGACGATCTTCGGCACGCGGCCGATGTGGTCGATGTGCGCGTGGGTAATGAAGAGCGCGTCGACCGCCGAGACGTCGTAAATCCACGGCTCGAAGTTCAGCGCGCGATCCTCGCGGCTCCCCTGCACCATGCCGCAGTCGACCAGCATTTGCCCGCCGGGAGTTTTGAGTAGGAAGTTCGCGCCGGTCACGTGGCCGACGCCGCCGCAGAATTTGAGCGAGACGCCGGTGTGTGCCCCGGGAGAAGCGGCGGTTTTCTTCTTAAAGCCCAGCATTGGTTTCGTCGGCGGCAACGGCGACCTTGAAGTACCAGAACGCGACAGCCGCACCCAGGAAATCCATCACCAAATCGAGGGACGTGTCCGCGCGGTCGAGAACCGGATCAACCAGGCCGTCCCAGAGCTCGTAGACCTCCCAGGCGAGCCCCACGGCCATAGCCGAGACGATGGTGATCACCGCCACCACGCGCGCGTCGCGGCGAGGCAGACGCACCGTGCCCGAGGTGAAAAAGAAGAGCAGCGCCCCAAGGCCAACCCAGAGCCCGCCTAGGAAGTGCATGGCCACGTCCGTCGCCGCAACGGCGTAGTAGAGGCCGGAGTGGCTGGCAAAGTAGTGAGCCACCGAGATGATCACGCCCACGACGAGAAACTCCAGGAGCAGCGGGTAGCGGCGAAAGGTGGGCAGCGAATTCACCGCCAAATCGTATCACGGGGCGCGGGATTGGGGCGCAAAAAACCGCCCTTAAGGGCGGTTTTTTGCGCAAGCTCCGGTAAACAAGTCTCCGAGAGTTTCCTCAAGGTGGGTGTCCTCAGGACGGGCGCGCGAGGCGGCCGGCCGATTCGGATTCCCGATGTTTTTGAAAGGTTCAGAGACTTGGTCCGAGAGCCTGCTCCTCCATACTAGGCCTAAGCCGCGGCAAATACAAACCCCTTGGTGGCAAAGGCTCTAAAAAGCGCCAGAACGAAAAATAAAGCCAAATTTCGGCTGGCTGTGGAAAGGCTGTGGAATACCTGTGGCCAAGACCTGCAAAACCAGCCTTTTCCTGTGAATTACGGCAAAAGAAAAGTCCGCTCTCTCGCGAGGCGGACCGTTTGTGATCTAGACATCGACTGCTTCCAGTTTTTTTAGCAGCCCTGCGATTTCTGGATCGGCCTCCAAGGCTTCGAGCTCCTGGAGCTTCCGCTGCGCCGCCGCCTCGTCGGCTTCGACCTGCTCGACCTGCGCCTGCAGGGCGAGGCGCCTGGCTTGTATGCCGCTAATTTCTCCGAGAACCTGTTCCTTTTGCGCGGGCAGGTTCTGAAGCTTCTGAAGCTTTCGGAGCAGCAGGTCTGCCCCGCCAGAGGCACCGTTAAGGCCGGTGGCGGGAGGTGGCGTCGGCGGCGTAGCTACAGGTTCCTGTGGGGGCGCCTCGGGTGGCACGCGCACAGGAGGCGGCGCTGGCGGGACAACCAACTCTGGCGGCGGAGGCTCGGGTACGTCTTCTGGCTGATGCCAGAATTCCAGGACGCGCTTTCGGCTAAGCCGGTAGAGCGGAGGGTCAGCTTCGACGCTGTCGTCGTACGCCACCTCTTCCTGACCGCGGAGACGGTTGAACACGAGCTCAACCTGCTCCTCGGTAGGGGCCTCATCGGCAAGGTTTAGGGTGAGCAAAACCTCGCCAACCGCCTGGTAGAAGAGCGTCTGCGACGCGGATCCACTCTGGTGCAGGTCGCCATTTCGCCACTCAACCAAACCCATCACCAGAAGCTCTAGGTTGTCCTGAGCGTCTAGGCCGAAAGGCACGTCCGAGGAGCGAGCCGAGGACCTGCGGGCGGGAGCCTTCTTAGCCGCCTTCTTGGCTGCGGGCTTCAGCTCTTCTTTTGGCGGAGGCGGCTGGACGAGACCAGCTGCCTCGAGCGCGCCGGCCACGCTCATGAGCGGAGCGCTCTCCTTCGCGCGCATCTTGTCGTAGATTTCCTTTGCCGAGACATCGAAGATACGGATGAACATGACCGCGGTCCCCTTCTTTGCAGGGTGCGTGACCATGATTGCCGGATTGACGCCGTCTGGGGGGACCCAGCGAGTTTGCTTGGTTACCTGGACGTCGATACGGTTACAGTTGACTGTTCCCTGCCCCTCCGGAAAGACATCCTGGAGTTGCAGGTGCACCTCTTGGAAGGCCTCCAGGAACTGCCTGTATTTGCGGCCGAGGACATCGGGTACTTTGGGATCTATTTTGAGATTCAGCATATTTTTGTGGTGCTATCCTTAGCTTTCTTTCGTATTTTAGACATTTTGTCAAGAAACTGGCCTTAGAAAAGAAAAGCCGCCCAGATGAACCGGGCGGCGGTAGTTCGGTCACTTCTTCGGGGCCAGACGGTGCACCTCGATCCACTCGAGCGGATCGCACATGCGCCGCACATCCTCTTCGGAAACGCCGGAGACCATGCTGGCGAGGGCGAGCACGATGCACCGTTCCTGTAGCGTCGTGAGCGCGTGTTCGGCGCGGCGAACCCCTTCCACGCGCGTCCATTTTTCGTGGAGCACGTTGAAGGTTATGACCCCTTCCTCGTGATTGTAGCGCCACAGGTACGGGTCGCCGGTCACGGAAGCGTGGGCAATCTCGAGATTGAGCGACTTGTTCTTAACGCGAACGCGTTTATTGCCTTCGGGGTTTCGAACAACTAGCGGAATGTGGTCCTTATTCTCGCCACGGGCACCTCCACCTCCACCTTCACCGCCAGAATCACCAGACTTCCCGCCCGAACCGCCACTCGAATCGCCCCTTTTTCCAGAAGACTGTCCGGCAGCGGTACCGTTGAAATGTCCGACAATCCTGCGTTTCGGCGACGGCGTGTGGCCCTGCCCCTCGCTCCCGAACTGAGTCTTGAGCTTGATTGAGCCGCGGATTGCGGCCCCTTCTTCGGTGGCCAGCAGGGCGGCTATGTTGTCGAGAGCGGTTAGCGCGCTGTCGCGCCAAACCGCCTCACGCTCCACGTCGCTGACGTGTTCGTAGTGATCCTTGCCGACCTTGCGGTACCAGAGAGGCAACGTTACCTGGCAGAAAGTTCGCCAGGCGGAATCGTCGCGGAACCCGGTACGGGCCGGCATGCGCTCGAACTTGTCGGCCACAATTTCGCCCTCGAAGGCTCCGGATAGGAGCGCCTCGAGCGTTTCTTTGTCGACCTTAGCCCTCTGCATGTCCGCCACCAAATCGACAATCGGCACCCGGTACTCACGCACCGAAGATCCAATGCTGATATTGGCAGCGGGGCGACGCCCCGCCGTACGGGTGTTGGTCAGGAAGAGGTTGAACGTCACTTTGCCCGTTTCCGGCAACTTGCTCTCGAAGGCGGGGAGCGGCGTCCCCGTCCACTCGAACGGACGAATGACGCACTCTTTGCGATTGCCAGGAGCCTCGGTAATCGAGACCTCGATCTCAACCTTATTGCGCTGCATGACCTTCATGAAGCGCTGCCTCACCTCGAAGACGAGGCGGTCAAGGTTGAGCTCGGTGATGCCGATATCCTTGGTTACCTTGAATAGCTCGAGCTTGGAGCGCCAGTTGGCGCGGCTCTTACCCCTCGCGGATCCGGCTTCGCCAAAGGCGAGGTTCGGCTCGATCGCGCGCGGCACCTTAGGAAGCTCTTGGCCTTTGGCGCCAAGAATATCCTTGGTAACGAACTTCCAGCGAACGTACGGCTCAACCTCGGGCGCATGGCAGCTGGTGAAGGTCCAGTACTCGCAGACGGACAGCGGGGCAATGAGGCCCATGCCGAACTCGCCGATCGATTTCTTTCCCTTGCGGCCGCGCTGGCACACAGACCTGAGCCGGCTCTTGAACATCTCGCGGGAGATGCCCGCGCCGTTGTCGGTCACGGTTACCTTGCCGCTCACGCGGTCGACGTTAACGGTGACGCGCGTGGCGTTGACGTCAACATCGAGGGCGTTCTGGATAGCCTCCAGCAGCACCGCCAGGAGCGACGGGTAATCTTTGGAGATGGTGGCGAAAGCGCCCCCACGTTCCAGGTCGAGTTCGTCGAACTCTTCGGCGCCCGGCGACGCCAATGGTATTGGTGATTTCTTCATTTCTTTTGTTTCCTCGCGGCGGTTTCGCTGCAGAGCGGCGCGAGTGCCACCTGCAGACGGAATACTTTATTTCCAGGCCCATCGGCGAGCAGGCTTCGGAGCCGCTCCCGATCTTGGGATGTCCCAACGGTGCCGATGTGTTCTACGAGCGGCAGCAGCACCTTGATGTGCAGGGCCGTAATATCCACCAGCGCGGAAGCCGGTGTGGCCTCCGCGATGCGAACATCCGGGACTGACTTGCTCGCTACCTCTGGCTCTGCCCCGGGATCGGGGGGAGCGTGGACCGAGGGAGGGACCGCGGTCGGCTTACCTTTCGCCGCTTCCGCATCGCCTGGTTTGGCTTTTGGCTCAAACCCGACCGCGCGCAGCTCGGCGAGCCATCGGACCTTTTGCGTCGCGACGTCTCCAGATTTTTGGCTGACATGGTCGGCCATTCTCCGAACCTTCGACGCGTGCATTGGGGTGCCGGCCATAACTTTCGGGAACATGGTTTGGCTGCTTGAGCCGTACCCGAGAACCTCGTTCACATCGTCTTTCCCGGTTATGCCGAGGCCGACGATAATCTCGAAGGATTCAAGGTGGGTAACAGGGTCTGGGCGGTAGCCCAGAACCCACAGGAGCGCCTTAACCTTGGCGATGTTACTCGCCGTGGCGTGGGCGTCTCCGTCTCGTCGCGCCCAGGTTCGTAGGTTCTCCGGCGGAATGCCGAAGAGCTTGGAAACGGCGAGGCGGCGTACGTAGCCATGCCCAGCCGAGCCGATTCCTGACGCCTTCGCAAAGGCCCAGAACTCGGCCGGGAGCTTGCTGTATCTTGAGGATTCTTCGTTTCTTTTCATGTTGTTGTCTTGGTTTTTCAAGGATTACTCGGGGAAATGTTTTGCACGTTTTAGACACAATGTCAATTTGACCTTATTATTTAAATGTTTTTTAGTACAAAAGGAAAACCCGCCGTAGCACGGCGGGTGAATCTACTAGACTGGTTGCTCGGCTACGGCGGGGTTCTTCCTCTTCTCGAGCCATTCCCTCTCCGCCGCCTCGAAGGTCTCCCGCCAGGCGGCCAGGGTTATGACATCGTGGTACTGGCCATTCAGGAACACGTCGTCCTTGAACCTACCCTCTTCGACGTAGCCACAGCGCTTCTGGCACCGCAGCGACCGCTCGTTGGGCGCGTAGACGTTCGAGTACACCTTTCGCAGGTTGAGCCGGCGAAAGGCGTGCCCCAGGAGGAGCATTTTGGCTTCCGTGCCGTAGCCTTTGCCCCGCGCCTCCTGGTGACCAATCATGGTTCCGGTAACGGCCGTGCGGTTGATCCAGGACTCGACCTTCATGCTGGTGAGGCCAATTAGGCCAAGTTCCCGCACCTCGATGCCGAGGTAGAGCTCCCCTTCCTTGCGGCGGGAAATCTTGTCGAGCCACTCGACCTCGTCGTCCCACCCCATCGGGAAGTCTCCGCGAATCAGGAAGCGATTGGTTTCCGGGTCGTTGATCCAGCGCAAGAGGAGCGGCGTGTCAGCGCGGCTCACGGTGCGCAGGGTGAGGCGTTCACCCACCAAAAACGGCGTGGTTTTAACATCCGCGAGGCTTGGCTCGGCGGCTTTCGCATTGCTTTCGGTATTCATTTTTCTAGGTGCTGATTCCGGGAGGTGTTGCCGACCCTTTCGGGGCCGCGCGGCAGAGAAAACCCCGGCGTTCGCTCTGCCGGGGTTCCTCAAATCAGCTGGTGGCTAGTTTCAGAAAATTCGGCAAGGCGAAAGGCGGCGCGCCATCGCGACGATGGAGCCGTAGTTCGGAGCCTGGTTTTTCGTGAAATGCCGTTTCATGGCGGAAATAGTTTTAACCTATTTTTAGGTAAAGTCAAACATTCCGCGCGCCCGCTACTTTTCACGCACGGTGCCCCGCGGCAGACAAAAAAAGAAAAGCCCGACAGGTCGGGCGTTTAGGGAAGCGCGGTTTCTGCGAGCACGCGAACAGGCAGCGGAGCCTCTGGCCAAGACCGTAGCGCCAGAGCCCAGTTTTTGCCGTCTGATTCGCCCAGGACAGGCACCGACCGAACGGCCAGCGAGTCGCTCCCCTTCTCGAGCAGCGGCGCCAGCATTCGGCACAGCGGGTGGTGGTCTCCGCCGCCATCGGTCAAGACGAGACACGGAACGCCCAGCTGCCCAGCCGCGGCGGCCACCGCGAGGCCTGCCAGAATCAGCCTGTCGGTATCTTGCGAGCCCAGGCCGATGCCCACTCTCACAAACATATCCGACAGGATTAGGTCCGGCGCCTCGATCATTCCCTCAGCAATGGCCCGGAGCAGATCTTCTGCCTCAGTCGCCGTGCGGCAGACGCCGAACTTATTCCCGGCAAACTGGCGCAACGCCGACTCCACGTGCCGCTCGGTATCCTCGACGAGGACAATAAACATTTTTTCTTTGTGCATACGCGGCGAGCCTAGCAGAAAAATCTCAGGCGCCAGAAGCCTCGCGAACCAGCCCGGCGACTCGGGGCACCGGGCTGGCCACAGCGCTTCCAAGGAGAAGCAGCTCCGCTACTCGAGAATCCCGTCCAGGTTCACGTCGTAGAGGATGCGGTCGTGCGCCAGGCTGTAGCGGACGACCTCGTCGGCGCCAAACCACACGGGGATCTCGAGCGCGGCCTCTTCGGGAGATCCCGAGGCGTGCACGATGTTGCGCACCGCGCGACCGTCCAGCTCTGACATCGAGTAGGAATCGAGCATCAGGTCGCCGCGAATGGTGCCGACGTCGGACGTTAGGGGCTCCGTGCCGCCGACGAGCTTGCGGACCACCGCCGCCGCGTGCGCGCCCTGCCAGACCATCGCAAAAACCGGCCCCGAGGCGAGATACTTCAAAAGCTTAGCCAAGATTGCCTCGCCGGCGGCAATCGGCGTCTCGGGGTGCGAAGCGTTGCGCGCCTTCGCCGCCGCAATCGACTTCTCCCCTACCCGCGCGAGCCAGGTTGGGTCAGAGGTGTAGTGGGCGCGCGCCTTCGCCTCGTCCGGCACCACAATTTTCGCGGCCACCAGCTTGAGGCCGACGCGCTCGACGCGGCGCAGCACCTCGCCAATTAGCGTGCGCTGCACGCCGTCAGGCTTCACGATCAGGAGCGTCTGCTCGAGCGACGGGTGCGGTTTTTCCATAGCCGCACCTTAGCACGCCGCCTGACCCGGACCCGCGCGACGAGCCTCAACCCCTAAATTTTCGGTAAAGAAAGGCCTCGCCTTTCTTTACCGAAATCGTCAGCAAAAAGAAAAGGGGCAAAGAATGCCCCAGGTTACCGAAACGACTAGGCGGCGACAGGAAACGGGCGCGACACGAGGAAGCGCGCGGTCTCGAAGTACGGCCCGTCTAGGCTTTCGCCAGAAATGCACCGGCCGTAATTGTTCCGCCAAAGGCACGCGCGGATGCTCGTAAGGTCATAGCCCGGAACCGTGTCTCCTAGCGCGATGATTTTCTTTTCGGCAGGTTCCCGCTGGTCACGCTGCGCGAGGCGCAGCAGGTTGTACGCGGTGCTCGGCACCCACCCCTCGCCCGGGAACGCCTCGCAAATCGCTTCGCGAATCTCCTCTCCGCGGACGCTGATTTTGGCTTCCGGTTCTGCGGCGTCTTCGAAGCTGAGCAACGCCAGCTGAAGCGGCACACCGCGTGCCGGCAAAACGACCTCCCTCAGCCAAGGCTCGAGAGGCACGACGCAGAGAGGTTGACCTTGGTGCAAATTGACCGCCGAGAGCACCAGCTGCCCCATTGCCTCCAAGGTCTTACACCCGAGAGATTCGTTGACGTCCCAGAGGAGGGGTTCTTCGTAAATTTCCAGACCGTAGCGTCTGCCTTTAAATATTGTTTTATTTTTATGTATTTTCATGTGGTACGACGCCTTTCTTGGCGGATTCAAAACAAAGACAAACACTATTTTTTACAAAAGACAAGGACCGTACGGCCCCGCGGGCAGCTGCTCTCCTTTGCTCAGAAAACCCGCTCCTGCGTATCCCAATAGCAAACATCAATCGCTGCGCCGGACCCTTTAGCCCAGCCGCAGCGTAAAGACGGAGCAAGGTGGACGCTCGCGAGCGCCCACCAGGCGCCGAGGACGAGAACGATGGCCACAAAGATGAATGTCGCTTTTTTCATGAGAGGTTAGGTTATCGGTCGCCTGGAAAGAAATCGCTTTTACTCACCTAAAAAACTCTTGGGTGCTTCCCGAGCGGACCTTCACTATCCCAGTAGCAAATAGTTCTTGTTGAAATTTCAACAACCCGTCCAGCCTCATCCCGCGAGACCGGAAGTTTAGCCGTGACGCAGTGTCGCATCGGCGCCAGACCCAAAACACCCAAGGCCAGGTACGTGGGGATGGCGGCCGCAAAAACCAAGATAGCTTTTTTCATAAGGTTTTAGGCGAGCGGCCTCGGCGCGGCGGGCGCGTCGAAGGTCTGGGTGTACTTAGCCATAATTTCGGCCTCCACCGCCGCGCGGTCGCGGCCGTAGGTGAGGCGCGAGAGCTCGGCGAGCTTGCCGGCGAGCGTCGGATTCCCCTTCGGCGGGAAGCCGGTCTTAATCGAGAACGGGCGCAGCGGCATCCCCTTCGAGAGGATGCGGGCGTAGGCGTTGAGGTTCTCGATTTCGGCCAGGTCGCGCGCCTCGAACACCGGCGCGTACACCTTCTCGAGGAACTCAGAATCTTCCGGCCCCACGCGGAAGCTGACGAAGTTGCCGACGTTGCCGAACACCGAGTCGCGAATCCCCTCCTCCAGCTGCGCGATGAACTGGTGCGCCATGGCGAGCACCAGCTTGTACTTGCGCGCCTCGGACAGAATGGTCGAGATCGAGTCGGTCGTGACGTTCTGGAACTCGTCGATGTAGCAGTAGAACGGCGGCATGTCCTTGCCGAAAGAGTCCACGCGGGAGAGCGCCGCCATCAGGATTTTGCCGACGACGATCAGGCCGATGAGGTGCGAGTTGATGTCGCCCAGGCGCCCCTTGGCCAGGTTCACCAGGAGAATCTTGCGGCCGTCCATGACGTCGCGGAAGTTGATGGTCGAGCGCTCCTGCGCCACCACCGGGCGCATGATTTCGTTCGAGAGGAACACGTCGAACTTGTTGGAGACGTACTGCACGTAGTTCGCGAGGCCCTGCTCGCCGGTGGTCTTTTCGGCGTTGCGCCAGAACTGCGTCACCAGGGGGTTCTTGCACACCGACAGCTTGAACTCGCGGAACTTCTTATCGGAGAGCACGCGCGAGAGGTCCACCAAGGTCGAGCCCGACTCAGGGTGCTCCATGACGAGGAGCGCCGAGTTGCGGAAGTACTGCTCGAAGGCCGGCCCCATGGACTCGGGGCTGCCGCCGTAGAGCTTCTTGAAAATGCCGAACAGCTCGTTAACCACGAACGTCTTCTGCTCGGGGAAGCGCGGGTCGTACTCGAGCATGTTGAGGCCGATCGGCCGTTCGGTGTTTCCGGGATCGAAGTAGATGACGTCCTCGAAGCGGTCGGCCGGGATGGATCCCAGAATATCCTGCACGTCCGAGCCGTGCGGGTCGATGAAGCAGACGCCTTCCCCGTTGCGAATGTCCTGCAGGATGAGCTGCTTGAGGAACGACGTCTTACCGGTGCCGGTCTGGCCGATCGCGTAGAGGTGGCGCAGGCGGTCTTCCGGCGAGAGGCGCACCTCGACAGAGCGCCCCTGGTGCAGGTTCTCGCCAAGCCTGACGCCCTCTTCGGACAGGCCGAGCGGGGCGGGCGCCGTGCCAGCTTTGGCGCGGCGCATGCCGGGCAGCTCGCGGGCGGCGAGCTTCGGCAGGTGGAACATCGTGGCGGCCTCGCGCAGCGACAGCGGCACTTCGGCGGCCGCGTCATGCTCGCGGAAGCTGAAGCGGCGCAGCAGCTTTTCCTGGCCAGAACCCTTGGGTGTCTCGAAGACGAGCGAGTTGCCCATGGCGTCGTCGTACTGGCCAAAGGACGCCTCGAGGTCGTGAAGGATGGCCGCCGCGCGACCCGCGTGCGCCGCCGACGCCACCAGGCGAATGTTGGCCGAGGCAACCGGGGTCTCCAGCTTGCGACGAACGGCTTCGATTGCCGCCTGGTCGGTCGTCTTTGGCCCATCTTCCTTGTCCTTCTTCTTGGAGCCGAAAAGGTCCGACAGGTCGCCGGCGAAAGAAGACATAGCCCGCGAGGCGCGGTAGCCGGCCGAGTCCCGCGCGT
>JBILMG010000006.1:0-29045 GCA_044375695.1 Minisyncoccia bacterium
GAGCCGGGCGCTCGCTCCCGCGCGAATAGATCGGACGCCTCGCCGCGGGCAATCAGCTCGGCGCGCAGTTCGGCCAGCTCGGCCAGCAGCGCCGTAGGGTCTAGCCGCGGAGAAGGCGCAACGTCGAGCGCCGTAGGCGCGACCTCGCGGTCGTACCCTTCTAGCGCCGACCAGGTACGCGAGTAGCGCGTCACGAGGTTCAGGAGGCCGCGCGCCTCGTCCAGCGTGCGCGCGGCAGAGCCAGTCTGGGCGATAGCCTCGATGTCGCCCCGCAGCTGAGCGAGACGCGCGGCCGAATCGGCCAGACGATGGGCGTCAACGGCGTACCCCGCCAAGACGTAGCTCTTTAAAACCTCGGTGGCCCAGCGACGAAACCTGGTAGCGGAGGCGGAGTTGATTCGGTAACCGACAGAGATTACGACATCCAGGTTGAAGCTCTCGACGAGGTACGTTTTGCCGTCGGCGGCAGTTGTTGCATTTTTTGCAACAACTGCCGCCCTGTCTAGCTCGCCGCTAGAAAATATAGATTTTATATGCCGAGAGACGACCGACTTGTCTCGCCCAAACAGGGCGGATATCTGAGCCATCGTAGCCCACATAGTTTCCGAGCGAAGGTCTAGGCGCAGCGTGATGGCGCCGTCTTCGGCCTGGTAAAAGACGGGCGGAACGTCGGCGGCTTTAGGTTTGGTTTTCACCCGCGAACGGTACGCAGCGGACGGTAGCGCGGCGGCAAAGGAAAAATAAGGAGGCGATAAAGAGATTCGCCGCCCGATAAAGAAAAGCCGCCCGTAGCCGGGCGGCGAATCAGGCGGCAACCTTTACGCGGTAGCAGTTGGCGAAGCGCGCGGGCATCGAGAAGAGCGCGGCGCCGACCTGGCTGGCGATGGCGTTCTGCCACGAGACAATCTCGCCCAGGAGCACGAGCTCGGGCGCGGCTTTCTGCGGCTTATACAGGAACCGGGTGCCGATCGGGCACTCGTTGAGATCGAGCCCTTGCCCGCGGGCGGCGAGCATCTGCTCGTACTCGGCGCGGGAGATTTCGATTTCCGGGTATCCGGCGAAACGGGCACGGTCGGCCCGAAGCCGGAGCGCGCGTTCGGTTTGGCGCCGGCGCCGAACGGTCCGGATGCTGGCGAGACGATTGGCGCGGCGGAGGCCGTAAATGCCGAGGGTGAGGATATTTAGGAAGGTGCGCATAGGCTTCGCGGGCAGACTACACGACCGCCGAACCCAGGCAAACGGCGCGCCGCTTGCGCCCGGCCCCTGGCGGGGCCGGGCGGAAATGCTAGGGTCGGGGCCATGCAAAAGTTCATTGTCGTATCCTTCACAGAAACCGAATTCCCCCAGGAGTTCCCCGACCAGGAGTGGCCGTTCCACGTGACCCTGCTTGGATCTTTCTCCACCCACATGGCCAAAGACGAGCTGGGCCGCCGCCTGGGAGAGGCCTGCGCGCCCCACGCGCCGATCACCGTTACCGGGAAATCCCGCGAGCTGTTCGGCCCGCACAACGACGTGCCGGTAACGGAGGTCTTCTGCCCCGACGCGCTCGCGACGCTCCGCGCCGATATCATTCGCGGCTTCGGCACGTTCGTCGAATACGCCTCGCGCCCCTACCCCACCTACCGCCCGCACGTCACCGACCAGCGCGGCGGCCACCTGCGGGTTGGCGACACGGCCACGCTTAGATCGGCGTCGATCATCCAAAAGATCGGCGAGCAGCGCGTTGTCGTCTACACGGCCCCGCTGTCGGGGAGCTAGCACAACCGGCCGAACCCCGCTCAAAATCAAAATGCCACCGCCGCCCTTCGGGCGGCGGTTTTCTCTATTCAATAAATTTAAAGAAAACTGGATGTTTTCCCTACTGAATCTCCCCAATCGCCTCAGCTTGCTCCAGGATTAATTTCACCGCAGCTTCTTGGGAAGCCACCGGGTAGCCTCCGCGATTCAGCGCCCGCTTAATCTGAACCCGAACGCCGGCGCGAACGCTTTCCCGAATAGACCAGTCAACAACGGATGTTTTCTCGCGCACCATCGAGGCAATTTCTTTCGCCAAACCTTTGAGCGTTTCGACGCCGACCTCGGCGACGACAGAATCTCCCTGAGACAGAGCGTCGAACAGAGCCGCTTCTTCCGTAGATAGCCCCAGCTCACCGGCCCGAGCGTCTGCGCCGCGCATCTCTCTGGCGAGCTCCACCAGCTTCGAGATAGCCTCTGCGGCTTCAAGAGCTCGCTTCTGGTAAGCGTCAACCGTTCGGCCGAGAACCTCAGCGAAAGATCTCGACTGGACGATGCTCTTCCGCTCCCTAGACTTTAGTTGGCTAGAGAGAAGTCGTCTCAGAAGCTCAAAAGCTAGGTTACGCTGAGGAAGCCCTTTAACCTCAGAGAGAAACGATTCGGACAAGACAGAGACATCTGGCTTACCCACACCGGCCGCCTCGAAGAGATCAATCACGCCGCCAGGAGCAACAGCTCTCGAAACAATTTGCCTGACGGCACGGTCAAGCTCTTCCTCCGTCTTTGCCTCGCCGGGCATTTTTTTGATCAAAGAAGCGCGAACCGCCTGAAAAAATGAGACCTCGTCCCTGATTTGAAGAGCTTGGTCACTCGGCACGGCGAGGGCAAAAGCCTGAGAGAGCTCTGTCACAGCTTGGGAGAACCTGGCCTTCCCATTTTCTTGGCCAAGAACGATGTTCATGGCCTCCGGAAGTATTTTCAGCTTCTGCTCGGCAGCACCCGTAACCCAAACCGACAGGTCGATGCCGTGCAAGATGCCTTTGCACACCTCGTGCTTCTCCAGCATCAGCGCGATAGCTTCTTCTTGGCTAACAACAGGCTCGCCAGAACCTCCGCTCTGCGTGTAGGTGGCGAGAGCTTTCTTTAGCTCGTGCGCAATTCCAAGGTAATCCACCACCAAACCACCCGGCTTATCTTTGAAGACTCGGTTAACGCGCGCGATTGCCTGCATCAGGCCATGGCCGCGCATCGGCTTGTCGATGTAGATAGTAGAGAGCGACGGCGCGTCAAAACCCGTGAGCCACATGTCTCGCACGATCGCGATCTTGAAAGGATGCGAAGGGTCGCGAAACTGATTCGCCAGGCTTTCTCTGGCAGCCTTGTTGCGCACGTGTTCCTGCCAATCCAGAGGGTCAGAGGCCGAGCCGGTCATCACAACCTTGACGGTCCCGGTGCTGTCGAAATTGCTCTGCCAATCAGGACGGAGGCGAACAATTTCCTGGTACAGCTCGACGCAGATACGACGGCTCATGCACACGACCATCGCCTTCCCTTCCTGGGCCTCCTGGCGACGCCCGAAGTGGGACACAATGTCTGCCGCCACCACCTTGAGACGCTTTCCAGAGCCGACTACGGCTTCCAGCTGCGCCCATTTATTAATCAGGTTCTCTCGACGAGAGAGCTCCTCGCCTTCGGTAACCTCTTCGAAATCCGCGTCGATTCTCGGTCGCTCGGCCTCTTCGAGGCCGAGCTTTGCCAGCCGGCTCTCGTAGTAAATGGGAACAGTTGCCCGATCTTTAACCGCACGCTCGATGTCGTAAACGCTGATGTAGTTACCGAAGACCGATCGGGTGTTCCTGTCTTCGAGCTCAACCGGCGTTCCGGTGAAACCGACAAAAGATGCGTTCGGTAGCGCGTCATGCAGGTTCCGGGCCAGCCCGTCAATAAAATCGTACTGGCTACGGTGTGCCTCGTCCGCAATTACCACGATGTTTTTTCTGTCGGAGAGGGCAACCTGTTTTTCCTCCGCCGGAGCAGCAAACTTCTGAATGGTCGTAAAAATCACGCCGCCGGCTTCGACGCGAAGCTTGACGCGAAGGTCTTCGCGGCTCTCGGCCTGCGTCGGCGGCTGCCGCAAGAGATCTTGGCAGCGGGAAAAAGTCGAGAAGAGCTGGTCGTCTAGGTCGTTCCGATCCGTTAGAACAACGATCGTCGGGTTCGCCATTCTTGGGTCACAAATTACCCGACCGGCAAAGAAGGCCATCGTCAGGCTTTTGCCCGATCCTTGGGTGTGCCAAACAACGCCGACGCGACGGTCTCCCCGCTCGCCACCGGCAGCGCTGCCACCTTCGATACCTGCCGCCCTAACAGTCTCGCCGAGCGCGGCGTTCACCGCGTAAAACTGGTGGTACCCGGCAATTTTTTTGACAATTTTGCCGGCGCCAGAAGACTCGAACACCAGGAAGTGGCGAATAATGTCTAGAAAGTTGCGCCTTTCGAAAACCTGCTCCAACACGGTCTGCAGCTCGAGAGACGCCGCGCCTTCCGCCTCGTCCATCCGCCGCCACTGCTTGAACCATTCACGGCCAGCACCGGTCGCGCCGACCACAGCGCCCACCCCGTCAGAAGCAACGAGAACCATGTTGTGCTCGAAAGCTGACGGAATGTCCCTCTGGTACGTGACGAGCTGGCGATGCGCCCCATCAACGGTCGCATTCTCGTCGGTTGGGTTTTTGAGCTCGATCATTCCAACCGGCAAGCCATTCAGGAAAAGCATCACGTCTGGCCGACGATTCGCCGCCTCTACAATGGTGAACTGATTGACGGCGAGCCAGTCGTTCTCCTCTGGGTTATCAAAATCGACAACCTTTACGTGATTGCCCGTAACCCGCCCTTCGGCGTCTTGATATTCGACGGTTACGCCATCAACCAGCAGCCGGTGCAGCGCGCGATTTCGTTCTTCGGGCGAGGCGCCCTCCGGACGCTTAACGCGACGGAGCGCATCCTCGAGCGCACCCTCGGGCAAATTGGGGTTGAGCCGCGTCATTGCCGCGCGTAGGCGGCCTACCAGTACGACGTCCTGGTAGCTTTCTCGTTCCGCCGCCGGCTCGCCGGGCGCAATTTCTGGGCCGCCAACAAAAGACCAGCCGAGCCGGCCCAGCCATTCGATCGCCACCTTCTCGAGATCAGATTCAAACATTTGCCTACTCAGGTTCTCCTGTTTCGTCGGGAGCGTCAACATCACCCGTTAATTCAGGGCCGGCCTGATTAAGTAGGTCGATGTAGGTGGGTCGATCTAGGTTCCACAGAATTTCACTTAAGCGGAAACGGTAGGGGCCGTTTGCCGTCTCAATCTCTATCTCTGAAATACCATCGACTCCGTCTGACACGCGAACACTTTTTATCCCGGTCCGATCTACCGTCATATTCGAAACGGGGAAATGCTCGTAAGGACGCAGAGTGTGCCTCAAGTTTGGTTCTACCCCTTCGTCCGCGTCCAGCAAAAGGCCCAAGACCGCATCAGCGCCAAGGACAACAATTCTTCTGTGATTTTTGTACGTAGATTCAAAGCCAGAAATTTTTCCGTGAGAGACCAAATCTCCACGATTTCGAATTGAGTTTATCGCGTCAGATATCTTACTGTGACCCTGCACGATCTTATTAACCTCACCGTTAAACGGGTGGGTCTTGAGACCAATTTTATCGAATGTCTCCGACAGCAGCGCTTGGTGATCCACCGAAGACCCGAGCTCTATACCCCGCTCTGACAAGATGGTACGGCAAACAGATTCAGTATACGTATTTGACCTGACAATCACATCTTCCTTGCCAGACTCAAAACTATCAGCCAGCTCGTCGCAAGGCCGGCTCAATCCAGGCCACCTTGAGGCGGCCCTCCGAAAATTAGGCGCGAAATCGTCGAAAGAATTCACCGCGGCTACTGATCGACGCCGACCTTCACTTCCCCGCTCAGCAGCTTCGGCAGCAACGTGTCGCGCAGGGTGGCGAGGGTGCGAGATTGTTTGGCGTTCTCGTCGATGAGGCGAAAGATTTGGCCTGCCCGTTCCGCAAACTTCTCCGCGACCTCGACGGGGGGAGTAATTGAAACGAACGAGGGAATCGCGTTTGAGCCGAGATGAAGTACTGTCGTTCCCATCACGTGGGAATACGCGTGGGCCTGGAACTCTGCGGCCAGGAACAGGCAGTAAAGAAATGGGGTCGAAACGTGACGGCTCTTGGGTCTGACGATACCGACGTCCAGCGAGGCGACAAGAGTGTCGAATCGTTCGTCGCTACGAATCAATGCCGGCTTGCCGATGACGTCAGCGGCTTGCGTAACGTCAGTGAAGGCAACGATAAGGTCCCCGGAGCAGACGCGTTGGTTGGTTTTGTATTCGCCAGCGAAGGGCTTGAGTCCGTCGGCCCGGTATCCACCCCCGCGTAGGAATGACTTCAGAGTAACGAGCGCGGTCTTAGATTCGGCAAGTTCTTCGCTTCGGTAGGAGCGCCCCTTCACCACATCAACCATTTCTGCCAGCGGCCGAGCTTCCCAACCTTTGGGAATGGGGCCGAGCGGTGAGTCTTCTAAATGCTCGGGAAAAAGAGCGGCGGTTGCGGCGTCTACGCCGACTGGCTGACGACCCTCGAGTTTGGCGCGGACGGGGTCGAAATCCACGAACCAGCTTCGGAAAAGGGCGCGAGCGGTCGCCTCTAGCGTCGCGTTCATCCGTCGGTTCAACTCGATCTTGTCGTCGAATGCCTTCAGCACTGCCACGATGGCTTTTTGCTCAACGACAGGCGGAAGCGCAACAGGAAGGCTTTTGAGAACTTCGGTGTCGAGCTTTCCAGCACCAATGCCGGTAGGCTCGACCTTACCGAGCAGCATGCCTTCATTTCCAAGCAGCCAGTAGAAGAGATAGCGTGGATCAATCTCTCCTTTCGACTTTAGGGCTTTGACGTCTTGATTGAACGCTACGGGGCAAGTCGCAATTCCCACGGGAATTCTTTTGTGAAGCTCACTACCCCGAACAAGAAGAAGGATTGAGCCGGTCTCTGCTAAGCGACTTCCATTTTCGAGACCGCCTCTCGTTATTTTGAGATCAGAGTCGCACAGCAGCGGAGTCTTCATCGACGATGCGCTTATCCAAGGAATATCGCCCTTCCAAAATTCAGGATTCGCTTTGGAAGGGGTGCCCCCCGAAGTCCACGTGGTCAAATCGCCAAGACAGATTGTTTTCCACTCACCCTCCATAGCCCAGTTTCTTCAGGTTTGTTTTAATGGCCTGCTCTAGGTCTGAAGCCTCGGAGAGCTGGGCGCGCAGCTCGGCGACGAGGCGAGGCATCTTTACCTCAAACGGCTCGCCGTCATCTTCGACCTCTTCGGCGCCAACGTAGCGGCCAGGCGTGAGAACGTGGCCGTGCGCGGCGATTTCGGCGGTGGTGGTAGATTTACAAAAGCCCGGCACGTCTTGGTATTTACCCGCCCCCTTCTCTCCGCGCCAGGCGTGGTAGGTGGCTACAATTTTTTGAAGGTCGGCGTCGCTTAGCTCGCGGTGCACGCGGTCAGTAAGGGTGCCGAGCTTGCGAGCGTCGATAAATAGCGTTTCGCCTTCACGCCCACGAAAACCATTTTTCTTTTTGCTGCGGGTCAGGAACCAGAGGCAGACCGGAATCTGGGTAGAGAAGAAAAGCTGCCCCGGCAGAGCGACCATGCAGTCGACCAGATCAGCTTCAACTAGGGCCTTGCGAATTTCACCCTCTCCCGACTGCCCAGAAGACATCGAGCCATTCGCGAGCACGAAGCCGGCGGTTCCAGTGGGGGCCAGGTGGTGCAAGATGTGCTGCACCCAGGCAAAGTTTGCGTTACCGGCAGGAGGAATGCCGTAAGCCCAGCGCTTATCGTCTTTTAGCCGATCGCCGCCCCAATCTGAAATATTGAAGGGCGGGTTAGCTAGAATAAATTCCGCCTTGAGGTCCGGGTGTTTGTCGGCGTGGAACGTGTCGCCGTGAGCAATGTGCGCATCAATACCGCGAATGGCCAGGTTCATCTTAGCCAACCTCCAGGTGGTGTAGTTAGCCTCCTGGCCATAGACGCTCACGTCGCCCAATCGCCCGCCGTGAGCCTGAATGAATTTCTCGCTCTGCACGAACATACCACCCGAACCACAGCACGGGTCGTAAATGCGCCCCTTGTAGGGCTCGATCATTTCGACGAGCAGGCGAACGACGCTCTGCGGGGTGTAGAACTCGCCGCCGCGCTTCCCTTCGCTCCCGGCGAAACCGGCGAGGAAGTACTCGTAAACGCGACCGAGGGTGTCGCGCGAGCGGCTATCTTTATCTCCGAGCGGGATATTGGTGACAAGGTTGATTAGCTGACCGAGACGCTGCTTGTCGAGTGCCGGGCGAGCGTAGTCTTTCGGCAGCACGCTCTTGAGCGACGGGTTCGCTTTTTCGATAGCCTCCATTGCGGCATCGACGTCGCGGCCAATCGTCGGCTGAGTTGCGCCGTTTTTTATCTTTGACCAGCGAGCCTCCTTGGGAACCCAGAAAACATTTTCTTTCTTGTACTCATCGATGTCTTCGGGGTCGGCTCCGTCGGATCTCTCTTTCTCTAGCCGAGCGTGCAGCTCTTCGAACGCGTCCGAGATGTACTTAAGAAAAATGAGCCCGAGCACGACGTGCTTGTACTCGCTCGACTCCATGCTGCCGCGGAGCGTGTCAGCCGCAGCCCAGAGGTTGGCCTCGAGGCTTTTAGCTTCGGTTTTTGATTCTTTTTTTGCCCGGGCCATTGCGGGCTGATTTTAGCACGGCGAGGCGGCCGCGATCGCTAGCTTTGCAGCTGCTCTTCTATCCCTTCACTATCACGTTCGCGCCGTCTTTCGTCCAGGGTCTGATCTTCGAACTGCCAATACAGGGCCCCAGATACTGGATAGTCGACGCCTAGCGCCCGTCTGGCCGCACGGGCAAGACTCACGGTCTCTCCTTCAAAATCTACGTTCGAACCGTCAACAAGACGGCAGGTGACAGACGGGTTTCGGGTAAAGGTAAAGACGCTTCCGATCGGAATGCCGTACCGCTCGAAATCGAAACGTTTCTGGTAGCGCTTGGCTTTGGCGAGCGCCTTTTTGTCTTCCTCAAACTCGACGATATCCTCTCGCGGAGTTACGTCACGAAGCTCGCGCAGCTTGATGGCGGCGACGACGCGCTCGGGCGTCTCGGTGAAGAACTCGCGGTTCTCGGCGACGCGGGTGCGCCCGAACGCCTCATGGAGCCGGCGCTCGACGAAATCCATGTCGTCTACCTCGGCAGCGTAGAAAACCTCGAACGGCAGCGGTACGCCTGAAGGCCGGGACAGGTCTTTGACGCGGACAGCGAGATCAGAAGTCTTCCCTACCTTGATGTATCCAGGCATCGCCTCGTTCGTGAGGATGTAGACGATGCCGCTTTTCTTCTGCTGATCCATATCCAAACCCTAGCACCTGCGGAGACGAGCTAAAAGAAAAGCAGCCGTTTCAGGCTGCTGAGGCAAGGGTCGCTTTGGCGGCGAGGTTCTGGTGGTGGGCGGCGCGGAGGGTCATCCAGATTTTGCCGAGCTCGTTGCGGCCGTCACCGTTTGGCCCCCAGCCCCAGAAGGCGTCTTTGTGGGATGCCTCGGTGAGGACGCGGTCGCCGGTTTCAAGCAGCTTCTGCTGAATCCAGGGGTGCTGGTCGAACTTGTGCTGGACGATTTCGGCCATCGTCTCGAGACGCAGGCCGTCGTCCCAGCCCGGGAACTTCCCTTCTGCTTCGAGGCGGCGGGCGGTCATTAGGGCGTCGTGCGCCGAGAGCTGGTTCCCTACCTCGTAGGCCAGATCGCGATTGCCGTTGAGGAGGAACTTGGCGGCTTGGTAGGCGTGCTCGGAGGTCATCCAGAGCCGATCTCTCCAGCGGATCGCGAAGGCCGAGAAGTTGGACAGGTAGTAGTGCTGGCTCTCGTAGAAGAGAACGGGGCCGGCGTTTGGGGCGGCGGGGGTAAGGTTCATACGAAGGAGAGGCTAGCGAAATAGTTGCCCCGCGGGAAGCCTGGGCGGTGTCTTGACTTTATGTTTTTTACATGTCAATTTGACGACCAGCTGTTCCAAAGGGAAAGCCCCAAAACCAAATACATCGATCCAATATGGCACCTATCGCAAACGTACACGGCGTCGCCGTTTACTCAGACAAATCAATCAACGGCATTTCCGGCACGAGAATCACCTTCTCCGACGGGAGCTGGTGCGACACCTCGAGCAAGCAAATCGTGAACCAGGGCCCGGGCTTCATCAGCCTTGGCGAAGCTCCGGAAGGAGCGCCGGGCGAGGCGGCCGCGCCCAAAACCGAAAAGGTCGGCCCTACCCCTTTCGCGGCTAAAGCCGTGGACATTCGCGGCATCGTCGCCGACGTGACGGTAAAGGTTGGCGAGAGCCCATCTTTCGAGGCGGAAGGACCGGGCGCGGAAGGCATCACCTTCGGCGATTCGGGCGAAACCCTGACCGTGCGCGGCAAGCCGGGCAAGGGCGTCGGCGGAATCGCGAGCGTCATGTCGGGAAACTTCACGAGCATTTCGATCGGCGGAAGCTCTATGGTTTTCCACGGAGGCGGCATGCGGTTCTCGAGCGGCGGCGGTAGCCTGCTGCCCAAGGTAACCATCACGGTCACCAAGGGCACCAAGGTGTCCGTTGACGACGTGTCCGGCAATGTTGCCATCGGCGACACCGGCGGCGCCCTCGAGATCACCGCCTCGGGCCAGCGCGAGATCACCGCGGGCGAAGTCGCCGAAGCGGTCATCAACGTCAGCGGCCAGGTTGAGGTGAAGGTTAAATCCGTCAGCAAGACGCTGGCCGCGAGCGCAACCGGCCAGAGTAAGGTCACCGTGGAAGACGGGTCCGTCGAGAGCTTCTCGGCAACGGCCGTCGGCCAGAGCAAGGTTCGCTTCAACGGCCGCGCCCAAAACGCCACGCTCACCGCGACCGGCCAGAGCAAGGTTCGCGTTCGCCACGTCGAGAATCGCCCGGCGCGAAGCGCAACCGGCCAGAGCGAGATCGAGGTCGAAAACCGGGACTAGTCCCGGCCCACCCGAGCAGTCGGGTGGTTTTCTTTTTTAGAGGAGAAAAGAAAAGCCCGCCGCGAAGCGGCGGGCAGTATGTTGGGTCACAGGAACTTCACGCCGTATCGCCCGGAGAGCTCGAGCACCCGGGAATCCTGCAAGAAGCTCCTCGGCATGACGGCTTCGCCGAGGGCGCCGTAATCGCCGAGCAGCCTGGCCAGGTGTGGCAGGTGCGCGAGACCGAAGACGATCACCTGCCGGCCGCTCGCCTTTTTAGCGGCGACATAGGACAGCAGGTACAAGTCGCGGGCGGCAGAAAGCGCGTCGCGGGCCGCCTCTGACGTTTTGGGGGTCAGATCCGAAGGCAACGGACGCCCTACCCCGAACAGATCGCCGTAACAGAGAAGGTGCTGGTGAATAGCCTTCAGCGGGCGGTAGTCGCCACCGTAGACCATCGTCTCTCCAATCAACGCGTGCGATGCGTAAACGTGGAGATTCTCCTCGTAGAAGGACTCGGCTGCGGAGCGGGGCGGATTGGCGCCGTAGGGACTGAGGGGATTGACGCTGAGCTCGAGGAGCATCTCGTCGATAGCCGCCGTCTTGGTGAGGAAGCCGCCGCCGGTATGGTCTTCGGTCCAGAAGATCGGGTAGGCAGAGACGAATTTCACGACGGCGCCTTGGCACGCGGCAACAAAGCCGACGTCGGCGCCAAAGCTGTCGTGCACCATGCCGTAAACGTCCACCTCGATACCAGCCAGGCCGGCGAGCTCGGCGCGGAGCGTTTCGGCGCTCTTGGCGCCGGCGCGGTAGCGGCGGATAAGCTCCATGAGCCTAGAGTCTTCGGACGCCTCACGCTCGAGCGACGCCAGGGCGCCGTCGAGACGATTGAGCGTTTCGGCAACGTCGTCGACGCCCTGACGCGGCGCCGGGTAGGCGACGCGGGCGAGGTCGTTGAAGTCGGGCGGTTGAGCAGCTCTCTGGTCGGGGCTGCACGAGCTGACGGACAGCGCCGCAACAGCGGCGAGAATGGAGGGGATGATCGCTTTCATGTATTCAGTTTTGAACGGGTGTTCGGGTGATTACTACAATAAATATTTGCATTTTGTCAATGTTTTGCGGGCGGGCGGAAAAGAAAAGCCCGCCGCGAAGCGGCGGGCGGATATTCACTTTTTCTGCGTTTCGGCGGCAGCCTCAACCGGAGGTTTCCCCAGCATCTCCTGCCACGCCTCCTTCGATCCGGGCGCGCTGTCCGCGAGCCGCATCAGGCCGAAGAGCATAAGCGCGAGCACGACGTGCACGACGCAGGTGCGGATGGCGCCGCGGCGGCTCATGCCGCGAGGTTGCTCGGTCACGGCCATCACGCGAGACTCTTTCCAGCATGCCCAGGTAATGAGGCCGCCCAGCAGCAGCGGGAGTCGACCGAAGGCCGTCGCGAGCCCGCAGGCAAGCACGCTAGCCAGCACGACGTTGTAGCCGAGACGCGGGTGGATTGATCCCGTCGCGGCCACCAGTAGCCGGCCGCCGTCGAGCGGATTTATCGGCGCCAGGTTAAACAGGTTCACCGCCGCCATAAAGCTGGCGACGGCAGCCAAGAACGGCGCGCCGGTCAGCAGGTACAGGGCGAAGACGGCAAGCGCCTGCGCGAAACCCCAGATGGGTCCCATGAGAACGATCCACACCTGATCTTGCTGCGTTTTGGCCTGCTCGGTGACGAGCGCTACCCCGCCCACGAACGGGAGGAAGTAGAAGCCTTTGGTGGGAATGCCGCATGAGCGCATTGCCCACACGTGACCTTGTTCGTGGAACCCAACGGTCACGAGGACGAGCAGCCCGAACTGCCAGGTGGTGACCCAGGACATCAGCGCGAAGCTGATGACGGCTAGGATGATTTTGGCCCTGATAGAGCCAGAAGGCTCGTCATTTGGCGCCGCAAAAGCGGTCGCGTCAGTGTTGCTATTCATTTGTGAGTGGAACTATCTTTATTTTTAATCACTTTTTTCTATTTTAGTCAAAGGTACAGAGACGGCCTCGCCGCCGAAAACTTTTGACGGGCGCTCTCTTTTCGCTTAGCTTTCGCGGCCGAGATCCTTCCTATGCAAAAACCAAAAACAGTAATTCTAGGCTCGCAGAGCGAGCTCAAACGTCACGCCGTCCAGCAAGCCCTCGACCAGCTCGGGGTAAAGGCTCAGATTGTTTCGAAGTTGACCCCTTCCGGCAAGAACGCCCAGCCCTACGGCACGAGAGAAGCCTACGAAGGCGCCAGGCACCGGGCTTACGCCAACTGGGACAAAGACGCCGGCGAGGACGTTTGGTGCATCGGCATCGAGAGCGGCGTCATGCCGTTCGGGGAGCCGAGCGAGCGTGTCGACATCGCGGTCGTGTTCGTGAAGACGGGCAGCGGCCAAAATGGATTCGCAACCTCGGCCGGCGTCTCGATGCCTTCAGACGCAATTGAAGAGGCCCAACGTCGCGGCTTCAGCGTGACGACGGTCGCCGAAGTTCTGGGCGAACGCTTGAACTGCCCCGCCGATGACCCGCACGCCGGACTGACCGGCGGCCAGGTGAGCCGTAGCGAGGCAATTGCCCAGGCGGTCGCGATCGTGATTTCGCAGCTCCTGAAAGCCTGAACGTGAGGGCCCGCGCGAAGCGCGGGCCCCTTTTCTTTTTCCCAAAAAATCCGACGGCTACGCCCGCGGCGGCAGCGGGAAGAACGCGCTGGTCTTCTTTTTGTACTCCTCGAAGGCGGGGTTGCCGGCGAAGGCGCGCTCGAGCATCGGGATGCCCGAAACCTTCAGGATCAGGAACGAGATGGTGAACGGCCCGAGGATGCCGATCCAGCCGCCCGGCACCGATAGCGCCACGAGCCAAATCCCCCACCACTGCGTCACCTCGCCGAAGTAGTTCGGGTGGCGGGTGTAGCGCCAGAGGCCCGAGCTCATCACCGGCGGGCGGGCGGCGGGATCTTGCCTAAGGTACGCGCGCAGCTGCGCGTCTCCGACCGATTCGAACGTGAAGCCGACGAGCCACACGAGCACGCCCGCCGCGTCGAGCCAGCCGAACGCTCCGCCGCGGGCGGCGGCCACGACGATTGCCGGCGAGACCACCATCAAGAGGAGCGCGCCCTGCAGCGCGAAGATCTGCAGCAGCGAGCGCCACCAGAACGTCTTGCCCCACGACTCGCGCCAGGCGCGGTAGCGGGCGTCTTCGGGCTTGCGACGGTTGCGCGAGAAGACGTGCCACGAGAGGCGCAGGCCCCAGACGGCGACCAGCGCGAAGAGGAGCAAGGCGCGATCGGCCGCAAACCCGCCCGTGCCAAGAATGGCGGCGGCGAGGGCGAGCACGAAGCCGAGGCCCCAGGCGATGTCGGCCACGTCGGCGCGGCGAATGAACATCGAGACGACGTACCAGGCGAGCATGTAGACCAGGACGGCGAGCGCGGCGGCGGCGAAGGCGGGCACGAGGAGGCTCAGCATACGGCTAGCGTCCGAAGCGGCGGACGCAGTAGGCGGCGATAAACGCGGCGGCGCCGGTGAGTAGCGCGCCCCACACCATGTCGACGGCGGTGATGATCGCCGGCCAAGCCTTCATCGTGGCCTGGTTGGTGAGGTCGTAGGTGCCGTAGGCGACGAGGCCGAGCGCCGCGCCCAAGAGGAACGCGCGCTGCAGCGACGCGCTCTCGCGCAGCGCCGGCAGCGTGGCGAAGAGCGTCACGCCGCCGGCGTAGAGCAGGTAGAAGAGGACGATCGGCAGCCACGACGGCGCGGCGGCAAACAGGTGCCCCAGGCGCGGCTGGTAGAGCGCCTGGTACGCAGATTTAAGCCAAACCGCGTCGAGCACGGCGAGCGAGACGAGCGAGGCAGCGTAGGCGACAATGGTTGCTGGCATGAGCGTTGCGGTTACTTAACTTTAATCTTGATCCGCTTGGTAACCTGCGCGTCGTCGTACTTCTGGGCGCAGTATGAGCCCTCGGCGAGGTTGCCGCAGTAGAGCGAAACGATAGCGACGTAGCTCTGCGGGTCTGCCGGCGCCACGAACTCGACGCCCCACTTCTTCGCGGCGGCGTCGTAGGTGGCGTTGACCGCCTGGAGCGCCGCCGTCATGTCGGATGGGTCGTACAGGTGGGCCTGCACGTTGAAGCCGTTACCCGAGGTGGCGGCGACGTCTTTTACCTCGAGCGCGTCGACCGTGAAGCGGATCGGGTCGCCGGGCGCGTAGCGCTTGGCGAGCTTGGATACCTGGCCAATCTTGTACTTAGCTTTGACGGTCTTGCCCACGCTCTCGGGAGCTTCCGACACGAAGACGAAAGGGCGGCTCTCGACCGGGCGGCCGCCGCCCTCTGGGTACAGGCGGATGCGGTACTTGCCCGCCGGCACGACGAGGAAGTCTGGGAAGGTGTACGAGAAGCTGCCCGAGTAGTTGACCGGATCGCCGAGCACCTTGGCGCCGTAGATGCCGAGAGCCGGGCCGTTGGGGCGGGCGGCGACCATCTGGATGGTCTCGACGCCTTTCTTGGCAGGGCTCCAGGAAATGTTGATCGTCTCGCCGAGGCCGAAGACGTCGCCGGCTTCCGGTGAGGTAACTTTGATGGACGCGGCCGAGGCGAAAGACGGCGCGAGGAGCGCGAGGGCAAAGACAGCGGCTAGGTTCTTTTTCATGCCGCGAATTGTAACGCGGCAGCTGGCTTTCCAAACCCCTCGCGGCGGACATAAGAAAAGCAAAAGGTCGCCCGATGGCGACCTTTTCGCGAGGGCGAAGGATTCGGTCACGGATAAATCCGTCGCCGTCGCTCCGGATTTTCCGCGACCCCGCCTCGGCCGCCCACGGCCCTCGCCGGGGCACGCCTCCGGCTTTCGAATCCCTCACGCAGTGGTGCGCAGGCACCTCTGCTCGTCTCCGCACAAAACAAAAGACGCCGTGAGGGCGGCGCCTTTTGTTTTGTGCGGAGACGGAGGGATTCGAACCCTCGAGACAGTTTTACCCGTCTAACGCATTAGCAACGCGCCGCTTTCGACCACTCAGCCACGTCTCCTTTTTTGGCGAAACCGCCGGAACTCGAGCCCGGAACTTATACCATAAGGGTCGGGGCTTCGTCGCGGGCGCGGCGGCCCCAAGCAGACCCCCGGGGCGGGACGGTACTATAGGCGGCGCTATGGCGCGGAAAGCTGGCGGTAAAGGGGCGGTGAAGAAAGCTGGGCGCCCCCAGCTAAATTCTCGCGCGCCCAAGGTGAAGGCGAGGAAAGCCGCCGCTAAGCCCCGCGTGAGGAAGCTCTCCCCCGCCGAGATTGCCGCCTTCCGCGCCGCCCTCTACGGCCACTACCGGGCGCACAAGCGCGACCTGCCGTGGCGCCACACCCGCGACCCGTACCAAATTATGGTTTCGGAAATGATGCTGCAGCAGACGCAGGTGCCTCGGGTCGTCCCGAAGTTCGTCGAGTTCGTGACGCGCTTCCCCACGCCGCGGGCCCTCGCCTCGGCGCCGCTGTCCGAGGTGCTCGAAACCTGGGCGGGCCTGGGATACAACCGGCGCGCCAAAATGCTGTGGGAGGCGTCTAAGGTTTTGCTAGAGCGGCACGGCGGCAAGGTGCCCGGCACCTACGAAGAGCTGCGCGCGCTGCCCGGCATCGGCGACTACACCGCGTCGGCCATCTTGGCCTTCGCGTTCGGCGTCGGGCGCACCCTCATCGAGACGAACGTGCGCGCCGTAATCATTCGCCACTTCTTCCCGCGCAAGAAGAACGTCACCGAGCACGAAATTTTGAGCCTCACCGAGCAGACGCTCGACCGCGAGAACCCTCGCGACTGGTACGCCGCCTTCATGGACTACGGCGCGCACCTGAAAGCTAGCGAGGGCAATCATTCGCGTCGCTCGGCGCACCACGGCAAGGTGAAGAAAGAGCCGTTCAAGGGCTCGATGCGCCAGGTGCGCGGCGAGGTGCTCAAGGCGACGCTCGCGCTTAGGGGCGCCGCGACGACGAAAGCGGTCTCTAAAAAAGTGGCGGCCAAACTTGGCATTGAAAATCAAAAAGTAGGCGCCGCGATTGCGGGCCTCGAGCGCGATGGGATGCTCACAAAGGACGGAGCGCGCCTGAGGGTGCCGTAGTTGATTATTTTGGAGGCTATGGCAGAAAGGTTTTAAACCCAAACGAACCATGCAAATATCCAAATTATCTGACGCTGAATTTGAATCAGCCCTAGCCTCAGCAACTCTCGCCGACTTGGAAAAATGGGAGCGAGAAATCACCCTTGAAATTGAAAATCGGTCCGCGGAAGTGGCGAGGCTCTCCTTGAAGAAAACTTCTCTCGAGGCGCAGCGGGAACAAATGAGTAAGGCCTAGAGCAGCCCACGCTGCTCTTTTCTTTTGACATCCCCCCAGAAGCAGGCGTAGCGTATCTCACCGTGACCAGCACTTTAGACCCCTTTGATATTTTCAATAACGCTGGACACCGTTTCGCGGCGGAAGCCTCCCTTTGCCGGGCAAAGGCCGAAACCGCGAGACGCCAAGAAGACCAGCGGACCGCCGCGCGAGAATCGCAGATTGCCGAAGGCCTCGAAATCGAGGCCAAGACACTCTTTGAGATGGCGCGACGATTCCGGACAGACCAAACAGAGCCTGCCCGGGTTCCCCCGACGCTGCTACCGGATTTTCTTTCGGCCGCGGCGTGACAACCACACACACATAGAAACCATCAGCCGAGTCGGCTGCCGCACGGCAGCCGACTCTTCTTTTTGCCCTTGCCGACAGAGGACGGCGGGCGTAGCGTTTACCCCGATGGCACATTCACCCTTCAGACAGGACAGGGCGCCGCTTCCGCCGAGTAGCTGGCTGCCGAACCCAGAATCAGCAGACGTGACCGCCGCCCCCAAAGAACCCCGAAGACGGAGATTCGCGGAGCCGGCAGCCGACGCCTCAGACGCCGACGAAGACGACGAAGACGACGGCCGGCCACGCGCCAACCGGCACGGGCCAAAGCGCAACGGCTTCCTGCGGCTGGCCGCTCACCAAATTGGAGGCCGGTACCGACAGCTCCGCCGATCGGTCTGCTTCCGCTAAGCAAGCCAAGCCCCAAGAGGGGCTTTTCTTTTTAGGTGGCGGGCGGCTTGGCCCGGCCCCGACGGGGCCGGGCCAAGCCGCCCAAATCAGCGTAGAATGCCCTGGCCCAACAAACCCATGCCCCGCCCACCGCGCGCCGCCACCCCTCCCCGGCCGCTATCGCTCGCCACCCCAATTGACGTCGCCGTCCAGGTGAACGCGCCCGAAGCTCAGGGGCTACGCAAGCTCGGCCTCAAAACCGTGCGCGATTTGCTGTACCACTTCCCCGCGCGGTACGGCGACACCGCCACGGTGCGAGCCATTGCCACTCTGGCCGAAGGCGAAGTGGCCACCGTGTACGGGCAGGTGCGCCGGCTCGAGACCAGCCGCACCTTCCGCGGGCACATCCCGCGCGCCACCGGCCTCCTCGAGGATTCAACCGGCAAGCTCGCGCTCACCTGGTTCTCGCAGCCGTACATCGCCAAGATGATTCCGGAAGGGTCACTCGTGCGCGTGACCGGCAAGGTCATCGATCGCGCCGGCAAGAAGTCGATGGCGAACCCCGAGATCGAGCGCGTCGAGGCGATGCCGATCGCCGTCGGCGACTCGCTGTTTGGCGCGGGTGAAGATTCCGAGGCGGCGCTTCTGCCGGTGTACCCCGAGAGCCGCGGCGTCTCCTCGCGCTGGATTTACCACGCGGCGCAGAAAGTTCTCGCGGCGCTGCCCGAGTCGACCTTCGAAGACCCCATCCCCGACACGTTCCTCGGCCGCTACTCGCTGCCGGCGCTGCGCACCGCCCTCTTCTGGATTCACTCGCCGAAGAAGGCGTCGCAGGCCCTCGCGGCGCGCAAGCGCTTCTCGTTCGAGGAGGTGTTCCTCATTCAGGCCGACCGCCAGCGCCAGCGCGCCTCGCTCGCCGGTGAGCCCGCGCACAAAATCGCGGTGGCGCCCGGCGAGCTGCGAGACTTCTTCGCGCGCTTCCCCTTCTCGCCTACCGGAGCCCAGCGCCGCGCCATCGACCAGGTGCTCTCCGACCTTGGGCGCGAGCACCCGATGTCCCGGCTGGTCGAAGGCGACGTAGGCTCGGGGAAAACCTTCGTGGCCGCGGCGGCCGCCTTCGCCACCATTTCCGCGCGGCCGGCCAATCGCCCGTCAGCGCGGCTGCAGGTGGCTATCATGGCGCCCACCGAAATTTTGGCCCGCCAGCACTTCGACTCTTTCGTCGAGTACTTCAAGCACCTCGGCGTGCCGATGGCGCTCGTGACGGGATCCGGCTGTCTCAAATTTCCTTCTAAGGTGAACCCCAACGAGGCGGCCGACGTGTCCCGCGCGCAGGTTCTGAAATGGGTCGAGAACGGCGAGCTGCCGGTCGTCGTCGGCACGCACGCGCTGATTCAGAAGGCGGTGAAGTTCCGGCACCTCGGCCTGGTGGTGATCGACGAGCAGCACCGCTTCGGCACCCGCCAGCGCCGCGCGCTCGCGCGCAAAGACGAGCGGCTGCCGCACCTCTTGTCGATGACCGCCACGCCAATCCCCCGCACGCTCGCGCTCACCCTCTACGGCGACCTCGACCTGTCGGTGGTCGACGAGCTGCCGCCGGGCCGCAAGCCCGTGCTCACCAAGGTGGTGCGCGGCGGCGATCGTAAGGCCGCTTACGAAGAAATTCGCGCGGCGCTCGCCGAAGGCCGCCAGGCGTTCGTGATCTGCCCGCGCATCGACGAGCCAGACCCGACCAAGGAAATGGCCGTGATGGCGGCCTCGGCCAAAGCCGAAGCCGTGCGCCTGCAGAAAGAGATCTTCCCAGAGTTCGAGGTTGGGCTCCTCCACGGCAAGATGCGCCCGGCCGAGAAAGACGCGGCCATGGCGCGCTTCGCGAGCGGCAAGACGCACCTGCTGGTTGCCACCTCGGTGGTCGAGGTTGGCGTGAACGTGCCCAACGCGACGGCCATTCTGATCGAGGGCGCCGAGCGCTTCGGCCTGGCGCAGCTGCACCAGCTGCGCGGCCGCGTGGCGCGTTCCTCGCACCAGGCGCGCTGCTACCTGGCCACCGACAGCAAGGGCGAGAAAACCATTCAGCGCCTCGGCGCCATGGAGAAGGCCATTGACGGCTTCAAGCTGGCCGAGCTCGACCTCGAGATGCGCGGCTCGGGAGAGCTCTCGGGCGGCCGCCAGTGGGGCATGTCGGACCTCGCCATGGAGGCGCTCAAAAATTTGCCGATGGTCGAAGCCGCGCGCGAGACCGCCAAATCCATCGTGGCGGTAGACCCAGACCTCGTCCGGCACGCGGCGCTCGCGGCGGCGCTCGCGGCGCGCGAGGCGATTCACTTCGAGTAGCGGGAAAAAGAAAAGCGGCCGTAGGCCGCGGTCACGGGCGGAGCGCCACGAGAATTCGGTGGTTCTCGCCTCCATTTCCGGGCAACATTCGGAAGGCGTAAGGCCCAGAGACGGGTCCGACCCCCTCGAATCGCAGCGACTGTCCCACCGACCAGGCGGGTGCGGGCGCCGAGAACGAGATTGGGCCGCGCTCGCCGACGAGCACCAGCGAACCAGAATCGCCGTCGGGAAATACGCCGACAACCTTTATCTCCTGCCCTGGAGAAACCACGGTCTGCCGAGAGAAGCGACCGGACGGCATCCGCAGGGAGTAGCCCAGGCAGATAATTAAGAGCGCCAAGATGGCCGTTACCAGGTAGTCGTTATTTCTGATCATTTTTATTTGTCCTCCTTTTTTCTTTTAGCACAGAAAGCAGATCGGCAAAATTTACCCAAAAAAGAAAAGCCGGCGAACCGGCTAGGGGTACTGACGCGGCGACGTCCTCTTCCACGCGACCACGAGGGACGAGGCGGCGTCTTTGGGATCTTGCGCCACGCCGACGGCGACGGCGTCTTTGGCTATGGCGGGCACGTGGCCAAGGTCGATGCGGCTAATGGCGTCCCACGCCGAGGAAATGCCCGAGACGACAATGGGGCCATCTTTGCCGAGGAGCACGTAGCGGTCCGAGAATTCTTCGACGCCGACCACGGGAATGCGGGCGGTCGCCGTGGTGACGGTGCGGGAATCTGTTTCGGGAACTCCGTGACGGCCTTGCTTGAACGCGAGGGCAGCCGCGGCGGCCACGATCAGAATGTTTAGCGGACTAAGGAGCTTCATACCGAGAAGGTAGCACGGGAGATTCTGTGGTCAATCAGGGAAAGCTCGCGAAAGGATCGTGGCCGCCACCGCGGAACGTCGAGCCCGCTCGAGGCGCGCCGTAGCGAGCGAGGCGAGGCGCGAAACCGGCGCCGCGCGGTACGTGGCCGGGTACTGGCCCTCGCAAAAAATAAGCCCTCGCTTGGCGAGGGCTTGGAGCGCGGAATGGGCAGTGGAACGCGGCAACCCCGCGTCCCGGGCGAGCGTGCCGAGCGGGGCGGGGCCGCGAGAGAAGAGCGCGAGCAGCGCGCGAGCCTCGGCCCCAGAAAAATCAAAATCGGCGATAGCTCGGAGGAGCGAAGTGTCGAGACCTTTCGGCACCTCGGCGTTTCTTTTGCGCCGGCGTTCCATTTTGTTGCGCGAGACCCTATACACCCAACGTTTCACGGTCAAGATTGGCGCATGCTTTGACGGTGTTCCGTAAAAGTTGCCCGACGAGTGCCGGATGTTGCCGGCACTTTTTAACCAGCGTACCCTGCCCCGCTAGCCGAATGCGAGTAGCCGAGCGAAACCTAGACAAAACGCACCTCGCCAGTTTAGGCGAGCTCTCCCGCGGGCTTTTCCACGATTTAGCCTCGCCGCTCACCGCAATCACCCTGGTAGCCGAGACGCTCTGCGCCGCGGCCGCCAGAGACCCCGAAACGGCGCGTGTCTGCGCGACGGAACTCCTGTACTCGTGCCACGACCTACGCGGGCTGGTGCAAACCATTCGCGAGTACATCGCGAACCCGAAGGCGGCGCGAACCTTTTCGCTCCGAGAAGCCGCCGAGCACGCGGCGCGGCTGGTGCGTCACCGGGCGCGCCGCGCCGAAGCGGAAATCGTCATCGCCTCCGAAGAAGCGGCAGAAATTTTCGGACGGCCGCTACCCATCATTCAGGTGCTGGTGAACCTGCTCGGCAACGCCGCCGACTCGTGCGGCGAGCGGGCGGCCAAGGAAGGCGAAAACTGGCGTGGGCGCATTACCATTTCCGCGTCGGTCTCGGGCGGCCAGGCCCGCCTATCGGTATCAGACAACGGCATCGGCCTGGACGCAGAAACCGCGGCTCGTGTTTTCGAGCGTCACTTCACCACCAAAGACCGGGCGCTCGGCACGGGCATCGGGCTCGATACCGTTCGCCGTAGCGTCGAAAAGATTCTCCGCGGAAAAATTTCCGTCTCCTCGGCCCCCAATGCGGGGGCTATTTTTTCGGTGGAATTTCCGGTTGATTCGCCCGTTAGGAGAAGCTGGCCGCGGCAAAAGAAAAGAGAGCCTTTCAGCTCTCGGTAAGTTTCAGCTCGCACACCCGCGCGGCCACGAAAATTCCGCCGAAGATTTCAATGGCGGTGCAGCGGTAGGCGTGGCCGTCTGGTCCGTCGTCGCGGTAGATCTTGGTGGCGCCGCGACCGCCACGCATCGCCGCGCCAGGCGTAAGGCCTAGGGCGGCGAAGTAGGCGTCGCAGCCAGCTTCGACCTCTTCGGCCGTGAAGCCGCAGACGAGCGCGCCCTCCCACCGGTGAGGCTCCGTGGCGCAGGCGCGCAGCATGTCACCAACCGCCTGGTGCATGATCGCGCTGGTTAGGACATCTGGGTGCGTCGCCGAGAGCGCCCCGCCGAAACGGCGGCCAAGGAATTCCAAGAATGTTGTGTCGTTCATTTGCCACGTTTCTAGGCCCCGCAGGCCGTGCCGTCAAACGGGCGTCGTGATATATAGATTCGGCGGGCGTAGCTCAGTGGTAGAGCGGTCGTCTTATATACGATTGGTCCTAGGTTCGATCCCTAGCGCCCGCACAATAGGAACGCTAACCGGCCGGAAGGCCGGCGTTCGTATTGTGCGGGCGCTAGGGATCGAACGGCCGCAGCCGAACGAGCGAAGCGAGTTTGGGCCCCGTCCGAAGGGGCCCACGGCGAGGCGGGGCCGCGAACACTTGGCCGTTCGGCGCCCGGACCTTAGAAAATCGAGGGGCGCCTGAACGGCTTAGTGATTCGTGGCTCGGTCCCGATGCGGGCGAGCGAGCCAACTGCTTGGCTCGCGCCTAGGGATCGAAAGGCGGAGCGTTACGAGGCGTCGCGCCGAGTCGCGAGCCGGGGTCGCGACCGAGGAGCGCGACGGCGCGACGAGAGTTGTGACCGATCCCCAGCAGTCGAACGGCTTAGTGATTCGCGGCTCGAACCCTACCCCCCCCTCTTTGACACCCCCTTCAAAACGTACCAGTGTTGTCCGGTAAGCCCTATGAAATTAAAAGTAAAGCCAAACACCCCGCCAGTACGCTGGCGGAACTTCATCAAGACAGCCCCGAGCGGCTCCATCGCCCTCGACGGCTACGTTTTCGAACCGGCCTGCCACGCCAGAACCGAGCGCGGCCTTTTCGAAAACTTTAACCATCACGACCGCTGCGACCGCCTGGCAACGCGCGCGACCTGCGCCCAAGTGCTGATGGCGATTCGCGGCGGGCTCTGCGAAGAGTTCCCCGACCCCATCGTCTACGTGAACGACTGCGACGAAGACGTCTCGCTATCGGTAGCGCTCCTCGAAACCCCGTGGGCCGCGGAATCGATTACGAACCCAAGATGGAACCAGCTCGTCGCCATCGAGGACATGCTCGACACTACCGGCGGCGCCTTCGGCTTCTCGCTGGCAGCTCCGCTCCTGCGCGAAACGCTCTGGGTCTTCGAGCCTTACTCGCGTTTCCGATCGTCGGGCGAGCTCGACCAAAGAAACGCCGCCGAGTTCGAACGGGTCATTCGTGATATCGGCGACCGCGTGCGGCAGTTCGTGGCCGGCCGCGGACGCAGCATCGAGCCGAACGGCCACACCGAAATCGTGAGCCGCGGCAGCGGCGACTGGGCGCTCGTCCGCGAGCACGGGCCGCACGCGCGACTAGACACCTTCGCGAAGGGCCTCAAGAAGTTCGTCGCCTTCCGCGAGCGCCCCGACGGCAAGCTCGTCATCACGGTAGGACGCAATTCGCACTACCGACGTTTCCCTGTCGGACAAATCCTGGCCCGTTTAAACGAGGCCGAGGGTCTGACCCGTAACCGGGACCGGTGGGGTGGCGGAGACCTCATTGGTGGTAGCCCGCGCATCGCGGGAACAAGCCTTCCGATTGAGGAAATCACGAAAATTGTCGAGGAGGTCGCCTCCGCAAACATGCCCGCCCGCGCCTAGCGCCGGCGGTTTTCTTTTTCTCACCTCTCAAAAAGAAAAGCCGCTCATGTTTGAGCGGCTGGTATCACGCGGAAGTTTGGCGGCACGCCGACGGCGTTGGCGCCATCGGGAACGTCTTGGAGCACGACCGCGCCGGCCCCAACTTTGGCGCCCACGCCAACCACGATTGGACCGAGCAGCTGCGCGTGCGCGCCGATTACGGCGCCCTCGCCAACAGTCGGGTGACGTTTGCCGTGCCCCTTCCCCGTGCCGCCGAGCGTCACACCGTGAAAGAGCGTCACGCCGTCGCCAACCTCGGCGGTCTCGCCAATGACGAGACCCATGCCGTGGTCGATGAAGACGCCGTTGCCGATTTTCGCGGCGGGATGAATCTCGATGCCGGTGAAGAAGCGAGCCACCTGCGAGAGCATTCGCGCGGCGATGCGCCAGCCCGAAAGCCAGAGCCGGTTTGCCAGGCGATGCGCGGCGAGCGCCTTCCAGCCCGGGTAGCAAAGCACGGCTTCCCGGCGGCTGCGGCAGGCGGGGTCTCGATCGACGATTGCCCGTAAGTCTGCGCGTACTGATTCAATAATAGAGAGCATAACGATGCTGTCCTCGCACAAATCGCCGGCGGCAGTCAAACGAGCCGCGCCGCGTGAGGCAAACAAAAAGCAACGCAAAAGAGGATTGTCAAATATAGGCTACCTGTGTAGTGTCCCGCCCGAAGCCCTATCAAAAACCTATGGAAACAAAACAAAATAATGCCGCCTACGGCGGATCCTTCGACCTACCCACCAACGGCCACCTTTGGGTCATCAGAACCGCCGCCCCGCGCTACGAGCACCTCACCGTTTTCGTGGCGAAGAACGCGGGCAAAAACCCGCGCTTCAGCATCGACGAACGCGTGCGCGTGCTCGAGGCGGCCACCGCCGACATACCGAACGTGACCGTCGTGGCGCTCCCGGAAGACGTGTTCCTGGTAGAGGCAGCCTGCCAAGCCGGCGCTTCGACGCTGATCCGGGGCATCCGCACCTCGGCAGACTTTCAGTCGGAGTACAACCTGGCCGTTGTAAATCGCCAAATCAGGCCAGAGGTCGAAACCGTCCTCTTGGTGCCGCCGCCCACGCTTTCCTCGCTCTCCTCGAGCACGGTTATGGGAATGGTCGGCGTGAATGGCTGGGAGAAGGTGGTCGAGAGCCTGGTCCCCGAGGCGACGTTCGACGCGCTAGAGGAACGCCAAGCCGAGGCCTTCGTGACCCGCTACGTGCGCCAGTGGCTGAGCGCCCCGCTACGCCACTGCAACGGCGGCTCATTCGATCCGGTCTTGCTGGACGACATCATCGACGAGGTCGTGACGGCTCACGCCGAACCGCACCGCCGACACCACCGCATCGCCCACGTGGCGAACGTGCTACGCGCGCTCGGCGACCAGCCGGCGCCCGAGCTCTTGATGGCGATGCTCTACCACGACAGCGTTTTTGTGGTCACACCGGAAGGCAAAACAGACCCCATGAACGAGCGCGGCTCTGCCGAAAAGTGCGAAGCAGCCGCGCGGCGGGCCGGTTTCGGCGACGAGACGGTGTCGCGGGCGAAGGCCTTCATCATGGCTACCGCCGAGCACCTTCTGCCCTCGCCCGAACTGTCTGACAACGTGCGCAACCTCGCGCTCGACGCGGACCTCTCCGTGTTCGGCGATGACGAGCAGAGCTACCGCCGCTACGCCCGACGCATTCGGCAAGAGCACGGAGCGGTACCGCACGACGAATTCGTCGCCGCGCGCCTCAGCTTCCTGCGGCGCCTGCGCGAACGGCCAACCATCGGCGAACGTCGGAGCATCTTCCGCACCGACTTCTTCTTCAGTCTCTACGAGCCGGCAGCGCAGCGGAACATCGCCGCCGAGATTGCCCTCTTGGAATCTGGGCAAACAATGTAGCTCCGGCGCGGACCCTTGTCCGCGCCTTTTCTTTTTTGCCAGACGCCAAATATTGACAAAAATGTTTCTAATACGTAGCGTCCCGACAAGGCTCTATGAAGCCCCTCCTCACATTCCCCTTCACCGTCATCACCAAGCCGAGCTTCTCGCTGAAGATTCGCAACCGGAAACGCAACTTGTGGCCGGAAGCTGACCCCATCATCGAAGACGCCGATTGGCTGCAGGAAATGGCCGGCCGCGACCACGAACTCAAGGTTACGCTTTGGGGCTCCGAGTCACCGTGGCAAGCCGGCGAGGCGCTCGACGCCATCGCCAACGCCTCGGGCGGTATCATTCAGGACCCCTCGCTCGAGGCAGCCATGCCGGACGCCGCGCACGAAATCCATCGCCTGCGCGCGGCGCACGACGAGAAGCTGATGGGCGCGATACGGTTCCGCCCGAAGCCGCCGTTCCGAATCTTGTTCCCGGCGTTCAGCGCCAAGTGGAACCGAGGCGAGCTCCTCAGCTGCCAGCACTGCGGCTGCCGTCACACCGTGGCCATCTGCTACGAAATGGAGCGCCGGCGCGGCTACCCAGGATCGCTGACCCTGGCCAGGCTCTTTCCCGGGATCCGCACGGGCAACCCCATGCCGCACCCGATCGACACGTTCTACGCCCAGATCCACCAGTAGCGGTGAGTCTTTTCTTTTTATTTTCGGTACCGCGGCTCGCCGCAGGCCCGGCCTAAATTTGGTATAGTCCCGCCGTTCTTTTGGGAAATTGCGGGTATCGTTCAGTGGCAGGACGGGACCTTCCCAAGGTTCAGACGGGGGTTCGATTCCCCCTACCCGCACAAAGCAAACGGCGCCACCGGGCGCTTTTTGCTTTGTGCGGGTAGAGCGAGGCAACTGCTTGCCTCGCGTGGGGAATCGAAAGGCGGAACGTTGCCGAGCGCTGCGCGAGGCAGTGAGCCGGGGTCGCGAGTCCCAAGCGCGACGGCGCGAGGGAACTCGTGACCGATTCCCCCACCCGCACGACAAGCCAGCCCCAGCCCACAAACCCGGTGCCGGTTTGTTTTTAGGCGGAAGTGACTCTCGCGAACCGGCGGCGAGGCGGGCCCGCGAGCACTTAGTTTTTTGCCGGCCGTTCGAGAATGAGAGGCCGGCAAAAAGCTTAGTGACTCGTGGGGCGATCCCCCGCGCGAGGCCGCGAGCCGGAGCTGGTTTCTTTTTACGGCATGGGTAAGGGAATCGAACGGCCGACAGCCCGCAACCTCACCCCCTACTTCTTTTTCTTCGGCTTCTTCTCTGCTTTCACCATCGGCTTCACCTTCTTCTGCCAGCAGTCCACGCAGGCGTGCAGCTTCTCGGCCGCGCGGCCTTTGGGCGGCGACAGCAGAATTGCCCCAAACTTTTTTAGCTCGGCGCCGCAGAGGTCGCAGGTGGGAGCGATTGCCATGCGCTAATTCTACGCCTCCCCCGCCTTCGGCTCGCGGTGCTCAATATCTTTCTTGGGCTTGAGCGGCACACCGTGCGCCACGATGATCGCCTCGTACGCCTCGCGCTCGAGGGTCTCGGCCTCGAGGAGCCGCTTGGCGACGGCGTCGAGCGCCGCGCGGTGATCGTTCAGAATTTTCTCGGCGCGCTCGAGCGCCTCGCGCGCCAGCTCCTTAATCTCGGAATCGATGGACGCGGCAAGGCCCTCCGACATCGGCTCGCCGTCGCGGATAGCCGCGAAGGTTCCTTCGAAGGCCACAGCCATGGGGCCAACCTTCTCGGACATGCCGTAGCGCGTAACCATGTCGCGGGCGAGCGCCGCCACGACCTGCATGTCGTTGGAGGGGCCGGTGGTCACGTCGCCGAAGACAATCTTCTCGGCGGCGTAGCCGCCCAAGGTTGCGGCCAGGTCGTCCATGAGTTCGCGGCGCGAGTGCAGGCGCTTGTCCTCTTCGGGCAGCGAGAGCGTGTAGCCGCCGGCGCGGCCGCGCGCCACGATCGACACCTTGTGCACCGGGTTCGCGTACGGCAGCGCCGATCCCACGACCGCGTGGCCGGCCTCGTGGTACGCCACAATCTCGCGCTCCGCCGGGGCGAGCAGGTGGCTGCGGCGCTCGGGCCCGAGCATCACCTTCTCGATCGAGCGCACCAGATCGAACTGCGCGACCGTCTTGCGGTTCTCGCGGGCCGCCAGAATGGCCGCCTCGTTCACCAGCGAGTACAGGTCGGCGCCGGAGAAGCCCGGCGTGCGGTCGGCGATGGTCTTGAGGTTCACGTCTTCGGCCAGGGGCTTACCCTTCGCCTGAATCTTCATGATTTCCTCGCGGTCGCGCCGGTCCGGCAGGTCGAGCATCACACGGCGATCGAAGCGGCCCGGGCGAAGGATTGCCGGGTCGAGCACGTCCGGGCGGTTGGTCGCGGCCATGATGATCACGGCCTCGTTCGGCTCGAAGCCATCCATCTCCACCAGAATCTGGTTGAGGGTCTGCTCGCGCTCGTCGTTGCCGCCGCCGGTGCCAACGCCGCGGGCGCGGCCGACCGCGTCGATTTCGTCGATGAAGATAATCGCCGGCGCGGCAGCCTTGGCCACCTTGAACAGGTCGCGCACGCGCGAGGCGCCGACGCCGACGAACATCTCGACGAACTCAGAGCCCGAGATCGAGAAGAACGCCACGCGCGCCTCGCCGGCGGTCGCCCGCGCCAGGAGCGTCTTGCCGGTGCCGGGAGATCCGGTCAAAAGAATGCCCTTCGGGATGCGCGCGCCAATGTCGAGGAATTTCTTGGGGCTCCTGAGGAAGTCCACGATCTCTTCGAGCTCGCGCTTGGCTTCGCGGTTGCCCGCCACGTCGGCGAAGGTCACGCGCGCCTTCTCGCCCTCGGGGTCTACGAGCCGCGCGCGCGACTGGCCAAAGGTGAACGCCTGCGCGCCCTGGCCGCGCATCTGGCGGAAGATGAGCCAGCCGACCACGCCGAGCGCCAAGAGCGGCAACAG
>JBILMG010000034.1:0-7918 GCA_044375695.1 Minisyncoccia bacterium
TGGGGACGTACTCCGAGCTCTGGTCCGCGGTGCAGGATGGTTGGAAGGCTATCCGCGACATTGGTAACACCCTGTTCATTTTCGTGCTCCTGTACGCCGCTTTCAACACGGTGCTCGGGCGAAAAGACGGCCTCGACCTGGTGCCCCGCATCATTATCGTCGCGCTCCTGGTTAACTTTAGCTACCTCTTTTCCACGTCGGTTATCGACGTCTCCAACGAGCTGGCGGCTAAGGTGTACGGCCAGATTGGGCAGGGCGCCGGCAGCGCCGGTTTCTCGGGGCAGCTGGCTAAGCTCGGCGGGTACGAAAAGCTCATGACCTCGTTCTCGCTCGATTCAATTGGCAGCACCATCAGCAACGCGATAAGCAACGCCAGCGGAGCAGTCAGCGCGGCGCAGCAGTCAACCTCGGTGCTGGCCGGATTCGGAAGCTTCGTCAAATCAGTTTTCTCGGCGGCCTTCATCTTCATTCTCGGCGGCTTCATGCTGGCTATTTCACTTACGCTGGTTGCCCGCTTCGTCACCTTGGTGGTGCTAGTTGTCGTCTCCTCGCTCGCCTTCCTTGCCTACCTTTTGCCGCGATTCGAAGGGCAGTCCCGCGAGTGGTGGGCGTCGCTGATTGGCCAGTCTTTCTACGCCCCGGCGATTTTCCTGATGCTGCTGGTCACCACGGGGATCGCCGAAAAATTCCAGCAGTCGATCGGCGCGACGCAGGCGGTAGCCGACGGTAAGCTCGCCTCGCTTTTCTCTTTCGGCCTCAGCCAGTTCTTCACCTTCTGCATCTTGATCGGCATGCTCTACGCCTCGATGTCGCTGGCCAAGAAGCTCTCCGAGCAGGGGTCAAAGGCGGCAATCTCTATCGGGCAGCGCGCCCAGAAGTACGCGGCATCGGCTGCCTTCGGCGGGGCCGGCTGGCTTGGTCGGGGCACCTTGGGTCGTGCAGGTGGACGACTCGCTGACAGCGACAGCGTCAAAAATTGGTCGGTGCAGAGCGGCATCAAAGGGTACGTGGGCCGCAAGCTCATGGGTGTCGGCGGCCGCATGAACGAATCGTCCTTCGATTTCCGCCAGAGCGGCGCCGCGACAGCTCTTCAGGCCGCCACCGGCGCCGAGTATGGCAACGCCGGAAAGGCCGCACAGGGTGGTTGGCAAGGGGTTGTCGAGGCTAAAGAAAAAGAAGCGGCGGCGCGTATTGACGCAGTCAAAGGCTTGGATCTCAGCGGGAAAGATAAGAAAACCAAGATTGAGGAGCTCGCCAAAAAAGCGGGGAGCAGCTCTGCTCTCGGCATCGCCCACGCGCAGGTCGCCGCAACTAAGGCGTCGCTCGATCGCCGTCAGGAAGCCTACGATCAGGCGCGAGCTTCAGGCAACGCGGCGCAGATTGCTCAAACCGAAGGATTCCTCAAGCTACAGAAGCAGGCGCACGAGCGGGCGGTGGACAGGCGAGATGATCTTGGTTACGAAGTTCTCAACGAGAAGGTGTTTGGCGTTAAGGGCAGCAAGAGCCGCGACATCAACTACTCGTCTACGTTCGCGCAGAGTAGGTTGGTTGACGAGCGCCGAATGGCCAACCTTAAACACGCTGGCATCCTGGCTACCGTTGGAGTTGCTGCCGCACCCCTATCTCTGGCTGCAGGCGCTGCGGGAACGGCGGCCGCAGCCGTCAGTGCCCTTTCGGGAGGCATCGCTATTCACAACGTTGTCCGACGAACCAGCCTTAAACACAAAGCTTCGGTTGAGGCAGCTAACAAACACATTAAAGCAGCCCAGGGTATTGCGAAGGATCGAAAGAGGCTCGAGTACCTGGAATCTCTGGAATCTCGTGGGGCAACTCTTTCTAAGCCCGAAGAGCGAGAGCGCAAAAAACTGGAGGATAAGTTTGACAAGATCGACAACGCGGCAAAGGTGGACAAGAAGGACGATAAGAAGTAGCGGCCGTTACATTAACCACGGTAGAATCAATCTATGTCCAGCAGAGAACCCATCACCGCCGACGAAGCCTTCGAGGGCCTACCGTCCGAAATCCGCAAAGCCATCGAGGCTTCTGGCTGGCAGGAGAAGATTCGCCGCATCGCAGGCGCCCACAAGCTCCGCGTCGACCAGGGCAGCGCCCTCGAGGACGAGTCGCTGCGCTTCATGGCGGGCCTGCAGTCGGTTGAAGAGTACGCGGTGCACCTGGCGCAGGAGCTCGCCCTGCCCGACGACGAGTTTCGCTCGTTCATCGCCGAGCTCGAGAAAGAGATTTTCATGCCCATCCAGGCAGATATTCGCGCGGCGCTCCAGCCGACGCCTGGCCACCTAGCCGTTTCCTCGTCGGTAGGGGAAGGAGAGGAGGACGATCTCGAGGCGCTCCTGAACGAAGGGGAGGACGCCATCGCCAAAGTTGCCGCTACCGCACCAGTAAAACAAGAGCCAGCAAAGGTTCTGCCGGCTACGCCCGCAGTTGCCCCCGCCCCAGTTGCAGCAGCCACCGTCACCCCCGCGCTCGCCGCGGCCGCGCAGAAGCTGGCCCTCCCGGTATCGAAGCCGGCGGAAATGATTGCCGCCAATCTACAGAAGCCGGTGGCCGCGCCAGCTGCGCCAATTGCCCCCGCTATCCCGAAATCAGACCCGTACCGCGAATCATTCTAGGCGGCAAAAGAAAAAACGCCTCCAGGCGTTTTTTCTTTTGCCGCCAGCTGGATTAATTTCTTAAGACCAAATCTGACTGTTGATGTAAAATGTCGGCGTGAGATACCAGGTTCCCCAGTACCTCGAGGTCGAAGACAAAATCTTCGGCCCCTTCACCCTCAAGCAGTTCCTCTTCGTCGCCGGCGGCCTCGGCGGCGCGTACGCCCTGTGGGTAGGGCTGCCCACCCCTTTAAACTTTATAGGCGGCGGCCTGGTGGCCATACTCTGCGCCGCGCTCGGCTTCGGGCAAATGAACGGCCGACCGTTCCTCGTGATGGTAGAGAGCATGGTTTCCTACCTTTTCTCGCGAAAACTCTTCCTGTGGAGAAAGGTTCCTCGCCCGATTACCGAGCAGGCGACACCCGAAAGCGCCGAATCTTCTGGCATCGTTGTGCCGCGGCTCTCGGATAGCAAGCTCAAAGAACTAGCCTGGGGTCTCGACATCCAAGAGACCCTCTCGTACTCGAAAACGGAAGATGAGCCGCCCGAGCCGGGGAAAGGGCGACGCATTCCAACCCTACCTGCCGGCATTCTCTAGCCCGGTGGGGATGCGCCGCGCGGGTCTTCGGGGCCGCGCGGCGCTATAATCGGCGCAATGGCTTTCAGCGGGCTCTCGAGCGGCAACAAAACGGCGCAGGACATCGTCCCCATTAAGGAGGTGCGCGACGGTATCGCCATCCTCCACGACGGCGGCATGCGCGCCTTCCTCATCGTGTCGGCTATCAACTTCGCGCTCAAGTCAGGCGACGAGCAGCAGGCGGTGGTGATGCAGTTCCAGAACTTCCTCAACTCGGTCAACTTCCCGATGCAGATTTGCGTGCAGTCCCGACGGCTCGACATTCGCCCCTACGTGGCGACGCTCGAGGCCCGCGAGCGCGAACAGACCAACGACCTCATGAAGATTCAGATTCGCGAGTACGCCCAGTTCATTCGGCGCTTCACCGAGCTCAACAACATCATGACCAAGAGCTTCTTTGTGGTCGTACCGTACACCCCCTCGGTGGCCGGCGGCTCTTTCGGCAAAGGCGGCAAGACCGACGCCGACCGCTTCGAGGAGAACCGCACCCAGATCGAGCAGCGCCTGAGCGTGGTGCAGGGCGGCCTCACGCGCTGCGGCCTGCGCACCGTTCAGCTCGGCACCGAGGAGGTGGTCGAGCTGTTCTACCGCCTGTTTAACCCCGGGGACGTCGAGCAGCCGCTCGGGACCGCAAAGTAATCTATGGCGTTCAACATTCTCAACATCTTCAAGCGCAGCGAAAAGAAGGGGAGCGCCCCTTCCCGCGAAGAGGCGCTCGAAAAAATCTCGGCCATCCTGCCGCAGGAAATTTACCGCGCCAACACCCTCGAGCTGCGCGATATTGTGGCGCCCCCGGCTTTCAAGATCACCTCGCGAGAAATTCACCTCGGCGACAAAATTGTGCGCACCCTGTTCGTTATCTCGTACCCGCGCTTCCTCTCGGACGGCTGGTTCTCGCCGATCATCAACATGGACAAGGTGTTCGACGTTTCCATCTTCGTGCACCCGATCGACACCGAGGAGGTGCTGCGCGCCTTCCGCAAGAAGGTGGCCGAGGTGCAGAGCCAAATCCACGCGCGCGAAGAGAAAGGTTTGGTGCGCGACCCGATCCTCGACACCGCCTACCAGGACCTCGAGAGCCTGCGCGACTCGCTGCAGCAGGCGACCGAGCGCATCTTCGACGTCGGCCTCTACGTCGCCATTTACGGCGAGAACAAAGAGGAGCTCGACCGCTTCGAGTCCGAGGTGCGCTCGGTGCTCGAGTCCCAGCTGGTGTACGTGAAGCCCGCTCTCTTTCAGCAGGTCGAGGGTCTGCACAGCGTTTTCCCGACCGGCACCGACGAAATCAGCATTCACACCAAGCTCAACACGTCGCCGCTCTCGTCGATTTTCCCGTTCACCTCCTTCGACCTCACGTCGGATAAGGGGATTCTGTACGGCATCAACAAACACAACGCCTCGCTGGTCCTCTTCGACCGCTTCTCGCTCGAGAACTACAACTCGGTCATTTTTGCCAAGGCCGGCTCCGGTAAGTCGTACTTCTCGAAGCTCGAGATTCTGCGCACGCTCATGTTCGACGCCGACGTCATCGTCATCGACCCGGAGCGCGAGTACGAGTTCCTGGCCGAAGCCACCGGCGGCCGCTACTTCAACCTGTCGCTCACCTCGGACCACCACATCAACCCGTTCGACCTGCCGCCGGCGCGCGAGGACGAAGCCACCGCGGACGTCCTGCGCAGCAACATCGTGAACCTCGTAGGGCTCTTCCGCCTCATGCTCGGTGGTCTCACCCCAGAAGAGGACGCCATCATCGACCGCGCCATCACCGAAACCTACGCCCTCAAGGACATCACGCCGGACTCTGACTTCTCGCGCGCCGAGCCGCCGCTCCTCTCGGACTTCGAGCTGGTTTTGGCCGGTATGGAAGGGGCCGAGAACCTGGTGCAGAAGCTCTCCAAGTACACCAAGGGAACCTGGTCGGGCTTCGTGAACAAGCCCACCAACATCGACGTCAACAAGAAGTTCGTCGTGTTCTCGCTGCGCGACATGGAGGACGAGCTGAAGCCGGTCGCCATGTACATCGTCACGCACTTCATCTGGAACGCTATTCGCAAAGAGCTCAAGAAGCGCCTGCTGGTGATCGACGAGGCGTGGTGGATGATGAAGTCCGAGGACACCGCGTCGTTCCTCTACGGCCTCGCCAAGCGTGGCCGCAAGTACTACCTGGCGCTCTCGACCATCACCCAGGACGTGGAAGACTTTCTGCGCTCGCCGTACGGCCTGCCGATCATCACCAACTCGTCGATTCAGTTCCTGATGAAGCAGTCGCCGTCGTCAATCGACATGCTGCAGCAAACGTTCAACCTCTCGGACGAGGAGAAATTCCTGCTGCTCGAGTCCTCGGTGGGGGAGGGCATCTTCTTCGCCGGCCTCAAGCACGTGGCCATCCAGGTGGTCGGTTCGCACACCGAAGACCAGATCATCACCTCGGATCCCTCGCAGATTCTGGCCATCCGCAAGGCGAAGGATGAGTTCCGCGGCACGGGGCCAGCCGCCTAAACCATGGACGAGAAAGAAGTTCTCGCCGCGGCGGCCGAGGAGCTCACCCGAGAAGGGGACATCGAGGAGGTAGAAGCCTCCCTTATTCGGGAGAAGGATGCCTCGTTCCCGGTAATTCTCTTTCTTTTCAACGTCTTAAACGATGTGGTGGTTGACCCTTTGGCTACCTTCGCCAACCTGACCGGCGTCGGCTGGCTCGCCTACATGGGTTTCATTTGGGTGCCCCTCTGGACCGCAAACACCGTTTACCTCTGGGGTAAGGTTAGCTTCTGGAGGAAGAAGGGCCTGCGGCTGGTTTTCAATTGGATACGCGACTGGACGGTCCGGCGCCTGGTAGCCGCTGGTTTTATGAGCGCCCTTCCTTTTGCCAGCCTACTGTTCCCGCAGTGCCTCTTCATTCTCGTCGCGCACAAGCGCCACAACCGCTTCGTGAAAGAGCTCCTGGTAGCCGCTGATTTCATTGGGCGCGGCGCCGCTTCCGGAAATCCCTTTGCCATGAGGAGGGCGGCAGAGGCGTACTTTGAATACGCCGCCACCAGCGTGATTCGAGAGGCTGGCATTTCAGAGAGAGTAGGCGAGAAATTTGGCGCCGCCGCCCAAATGGCCGCGAGACGCATGGAGGGTAACGTTATCCGCATGGCTAAAAAGAGGGGAGGCCGAGCCTTGGGTCGTCAGCTCATCCAGGCGGAGCGAGAGCGTCGCGCGGCGTCTGGACGTTTGACGTCGCGCGGCGGCGCGCCGACGAGCAGCCGCGGCGCGGTGCGCCCAACGCAAACACCTTCCGGCCAACGCGTGGCATAATAGCCGCGTGAAGAGATACGCACCGGCCGTCGCGTCCATTCTCATCCTGGCGCCGCTCTTTGCCGGAGCCGCCACCTCGACAACCCCCACCGTTTTCAATTTCGACGGAGGGGTCTTCGATTTTGCCTCGACGCCAAAGCAGGCGGTCGAGGAACCTAAGACCTCGTCGGTTTCGTCGGGCATTCCTGCCGGAGTGGTAGAGCAGGTGACCGTAACCATGCTCCCGAGCATGCCGAAGCCCGGGCAGGCCGTTTCCATCCGGGTAGACAGCTACTCCTCGAACCTCAACAAAGCCTACGTCACCTGGACGAACAACGGGGAGGTTTTCGCCGAGGGTACCGGCGTGGTGGCGGTAACGTTCTTCGCCCCGAAGGCCGGCCAGAAGTCAGACATCGTCATGACCGCCCAAAAGCCTGAGGGAGGCACGGTCACCAAGAAAGTCACCGTTGCTCCAGCCGACCTCGACCTAACCTACGAAGCGGAAACGTACACCCCTCCCTTTTTCCAGGGTAGGGCAGAGTTCACCAACAGCTCCCGCGTCCGCGTGGTCGCCATCCCAAAGTTCATCAACCCCGAAACCGGGATTGAAATTCCAGCATCGGACCTCGTGTACACGTGGCGCATCGACGGAACGGTAGCCCAGGAAATCTCGGGGTACGGCCGCTACTTTGCGGACCTTACAGGCAAGCTTGTTTCGCGAGGGCTCAACGTCGAGGTAGACGTCGAGGCTATAGAGTCACCCCTCCAGGCGCGGGCAAAAATCCTGGTCAAAGACTCTCAGCCGGACATTGCCGTGTACGAAGATCACCCCCTCTACGGCGTCATCTTCGAGAGGGCGGTCGACGCGGAGAGCAGCTACCCGGTAGCGGAAAATGAGGTTTCGTTGCTCGCGGTGCCGTATTCCATGGACATCGCCGGCATCAATGATCCCCGGGCAACCTTTAGCTGGCTCACCGAGCAGGGGAAAGGCCCAGCGGCGCCGGTCGTGACGTTCCGACCAGAACCTGGAGCCACCGGCCTCGCCGGCGCGTCCATTAAAATCAACCACCAGAACTTCGCCCAGTACACGAGCCAGTCGGTAACCCTCAAATTTGGAGACACCGGCGCCATGCCGGGCGTCGCCAGCACCACCTCGAGCGGCAACTACACGCTATGAGGTTCCTGGGTCTAGTCTTCGCGACGCTTGCGCCGTCGGTGGCTTACGCGAACGTGGTCTCCATCGCCCCCCAGAAAATCATCGACGCTGTCGGCGTGCCGAAGGGCGACGGGTTCGCGGGGTACCTCTCGGCCATGTACGGGGCGGGGGTGGCGGGGGTGGCGGTCATCGCCGTCGTCATGATCGTCTGGGGCGCCATCCAGGTGTTCGGCGAGT
>JBILMG010000007.1:0-27345 GCA_044375695.1 Minisyncoccia bacterium
ACTACGCCGACGGGTACAACTACGACTACGCGTACGACTACAGCTACGACTACGCCGACGGGTACAACTACGACTACGCGTACGACTACAGCTACGACTACGCCGACGGGTACAACTACGACTACGCGTACGACTACAGCTACGACTACGCCGACGGGTACAACTACGACTACGCGTACGACTACAGCTACGACTACGCCGACGGGTACAACTACGACTACGCGTACGACTACAGCTACGACTACGCCGACGGGTACAACTACGACTACGCGTACGACTACAGCTACGACTACGCCGACGGGTACAACTACGACTACGCCGACGGGTACAACTACGACTACGGCGTCGACGGCTACAGCTACGACTACGGTAATAACGACGGCTACGTTTACAACTACGGTACCGGCGGCAACGGCGGCCCGCTCGACGGCTTCGGCTACTCGCTCGTCCCGAACACCTTCGCTGGCCCAACCGTGGCGTTCGATTGGGGTAACGGCCTAAACAACGGCGGCTGCGTCGGCGCGTTCTGCGGCAACAACCGCAACAACGGCGGCTGCACCGGCTCGTCTTGCAACGGCAACAATGACAATGACGACCTTCAGGCTGAGTGCACCGTCGACGACACCTCTATCGAGGAAGGCGACTGCGTCACCTACCGCGTGACGACTAAGGGTGGCGACTCCCCGTTCGACTACGAGTGGTCCGGCGACACCCGCGGCGAAGACGACGGCGACTCTTCCTTCAAGGTCTGCTACCCGAAGGCTGGCACCTACGAAGTTGAAGTTGAGGTCACCGACGACGACAACCAGAAGGACGCCGATTCCTGCAAGGTTAAGGTCGAGAACAAGGACGACGATGACGACAACGATTTCGACGTCGAGTGCCGCGTCAGCGACTCGACCATCGACGAAGGCGACTGCGTGACCTACTCGGTACGCATCGACGGCGGCGACTCCCCGTTCGAGTACGACTGGAACGGCGACCTCGAAGGCGAGGACGACGACAACGAGAAGACCATCCGCGTTTGCTACGACGACGCCGGCGACTACGATGTGACCATTGTGGTCGAGGACGACGACGGCAACCGCGAGTCTGATACCTGCGAAGTTGAGGTCGACAATGATACCCGCGGCACCAACAGCAGCAGCTCTCGCTCCTACAGCAACCGCAACGACAGCCCGAACGGCACCCTCGCCTCGATTGACTCGGTCTACCTCTCCCAGATTCCGTACACCGGTCCGGAAGAGACCGCCGCCCTCGTGGCCGCCGGCCTCGCCGTGATCGGCCTCGGATTCGGCGCCGCGATCAGCCTCAAGAAGCGCGCGATGCGCAAGCAGACCGCCGACCGCGTGGCCGCCTTCAAGGCCGCGAACCTCGCCAAAAAGGTACGCGCCTAAAAGAGGGGGAACCGCCGAGTCTTGGCTCCAGCAGCCGGACTCGTCGGCGGCGGGCAAGAAGCCCAGCCTTCTCCTCGTGCGGCCGCCGGTCACCAAGCCTGACGGTTCCGAGAAACGCGAGACGAAATACAGAAAAGAGCCGGCCACCCGCGAGGGTGGCCGGCTCTTTTTGTTTCCGAAACTTACGCCGGCAGTCGGCGTTCTTTGGCTTCGGACGAGAGGAGCGTAATTGCTTCGACGACCGGCAGCGGGCCAACTTTTTCGCCGGCACGCGGCTCGAGGGAGACCTGGCCAGCCTCGATCTCCTTGTCGCCGATGACGATGACGTACGGCGTCTTGAGGGTCTTGGCGTTGCGGATCTTCTTGCCGAACGAGTCATTGCCGTCGTCGACTTCTGGGCGTAGGCCTACCGCGCGGAAATCCATTGCCAGCTTGCGCGCGAAGTCGAGGTGGGCGTCTTTAACCGGCACGATGGCTACCTGCACCGGCGAGAGCCAGAGCGGGAAGGCGCCGGCGTAGTGCTCGATGAGGAAGGCCATGACGCGCTCGATGGCGCCGATCGAAGACCGGTGAATGACGATCGCCTCGCGCTCGGCGCCGTCCTGCGCCACGTAGCCGAGGCCGAAGCGCTTCGGCATGACGAAGTCGTACTGTACGGTGAAGGCGGTGTTCTCCTTGCCGCGGACGTCGCGCATCTGCACGTCGATCTTGGGGCCGTAGAAGGCGGCCTCGGCTTCGGCTTCGACGAACGGCACGCCGCGCGCCTCTAGCACCTTGCGGAGCTCGGCTTCGGCGGCGTCCCAGGCGGCGTCGTCCTTGAAGTACTTCTCGCCGTTGGCGCGATCGCCGAGTGACAGTCGGTAGGAATAGTTCTCGCCGGCCTTGAGGCCGAAGACACCCGCCATGTACTCGATGAGGTCGAGGGCCGAGGAAACCTCCGAACCGGCCTGCGCGGCGTCGGCGCAGACGATGTGGGCGTCCGCCAGGCAGAAGCTACGCACGCGCACCAGGCCCGAGAGCTCGCCGGACTGCTCGTAGCGGTAGAGCTTGGCGAGCTCGGCGATGCGCATCGGCAGCTCGCGGTAGCTGCGCGGCTTCGACAGGTAGAGCTCGAAGTGGTGCGGGCAGGTCATCGGGCGCAGCATGAACTCGTCGCCGTCGATTTCGATCGGCGCGTACATCGAGTCCTTGTAGTACGGGTAGTGTCCAGACTTCTTGTAGAGCTCGAGCTTGGCAATGTCCGGGGTCATCACGTGGCGGTAGCCGCGCTCGATCTCGGTGTCGACGACGAAGCGCTCGAGCTCGCGGCGCACGGTGGTGCCGCGCTCGGTCCAGAGGGGGAGGCCTTTGCCGACGACGTCCGAGAAGACGAAGAGGTCGAGGTCTTTGCCTAGCTTGCGGTGGTCGCGCTTCTGCGCCTCCTCGCGCTGCGCCAGGTAGGCGTCGAGCTCTTCCTTGGAGCTAAAGGCGAGGCCGTAGATGCGGGTGAGCATCGGGCGCTTCTCGTCGCCGCGCCAGTATGCGCCGGCGACGCGGTCGAGCTTGAAAGCGTCCTGGGCAATTTCGCCGGCGGCGGCTACGTGCGGCCCGGCGCACAGATCGACGAAGTCACCGGTCTGGTAGGTGGTGAGCTTCTCGCCCTTCTGCGCGAGCTCCTCAATAAGCTCGAGCTTGTAGGGCTGGCTGGCGAAGCGGGCGCGGGCCTCATCGGCCGAAATGTCGGCCAAGACGAAAGACGGGCTGGCCGCAATCGAGGCGCGCATGCCAACCTCAAATTTCTCGAGGTCTTCGGGGGTGGGGGTTTTGCCGGGGCTGAACTCGAAGTCGTAGTAGAAGCCGTCGTCGATCCAGGGGCCAATCGCTAGCTTGGCCGCCGGGTCATGCTTCAGAACCTCGATCGCGAGCAGGTGGGCCAGAGAGTGCCGGGCGCGAATCAGCTTGTCGTTGGTTTCCATAGGTTTGCGGGGGAAGGGTAGCACGCGGTGACGCGGCGCGGGAGGGATTCGGCGCCGTCTCTAAATTTTGACTTTAGTGAAAAAGTTTCGCAGTCTAAATTGTAGCGGCACTTTTCCTGCCCTTAAAAAAATGAAAAAGACAACAAAAATAACACTGGGCTTGGTGCTGGTTCTTTGCGGCATTGCCGGCGGCCTTGAAATCTACACCGAGATCTTTCCCCCAAACGCCGACCTTCGCCCGACCATCGCGTCTGTCGAGGGCGCGCCGAACGTGCCTAGCCTCGGACGCTTTCTCGGCTGGTCTGGCAACGTCTCGGTGCGCGGCGGCTTCACCCTCGTCCGCTGCCAGGTTGGGGGCCAGATGCTACTGGCTCTGCCCGGAGACAGTTTCTCGGCCAAAGAGAATGACCCCGTCGACGTGTGGAGGTACTCGTGGTGCCCGGGCTCTGGCTCCGAGCGCCTAGAGGCGCTGGTGGCGATGCCTGCCGGCAGCCAGCTATGGAAGGGCAATCCTCCGCCCTGAACCGTGCGCCCATTTGGGCGCCTTTCTTTTTAGGCTGCCGCCAAGCGCTTCATCTTGTCGACGATGATCGAACGCTCGCCGTTGCGGAGCGAAATCTTCCCTTTCACGGCGACCACGCGGTCGGCCTTCACCAGCTCGTCGTAGGTTTTGCGTGCCTCGGGGAAAACGACGCACTCGACCGCGCCCGAGAAATCGCGCAGCTTCATGAAGCTCATCAGGTCGCCCTTCGAGGTGCGCAGGTCCTTCACCGTCTCGACGAGGCCGGCGATCACAATGGCGGTGCCGTCGCGGCTTTTCTCTTTCACCCAGAGCGCGTTCTTCTCGCGCGTCGCCAGGCTCTCGCGCCAGGGGTCGAGCGGGTGGCCTGAAAGGTAGAGCCCCAGGAGCTCTTTCTCCCAACCGAGGCGCTCTTCCAGGGTGGCTGTCGGCGCGGGGGTAAGGCGAATCGAGGTCGCGGCCGAGGCACCCCCGAAGAGCGAGTTCTGGTTTTCCGGTACCTTGGCGAGGTCGCGCTTCCACTCGACCAGGCGGTCTAGGTTCGCCACGATGGTAGCGCGGTCGCCTGTCCCGCTGAGCAGCTCATCGAGGGCGCCGCACTTGGCGAGCGCCTCGAGACCTTTGCGGTTCATGTCTTTGGCGGGGATGCGGGTCATGAAGTCCTCGATTGATTTGAACGGGCCGCCGCGCTTTCGCTCGGCTTCGACCGCCGCGGCTACGCCCTCGCCGAAGTTCTTGATGGTCGCGAGGCCGAAGCGAATCGACTCTCTGCCCTCGGCGTCGCGGAGCACCGTGAAGTCCGCGCCCGACTCGTTGACCGACGGCGGCAAGACCGGAATCCCCATGCGGGCGCACTCGCGCACGTACAGCGCGATTTCCTCAACGTCCGAGGTGTGCGCCACCAAAACCGCGGCCATGTAGAGCGCCGGGTAGTTGGCCTTCATGTACGCCGTCTGGTACGCCACGCGGCCGTAAGACGCGGCGTGCGCCTTGTTGAAGCCGTAGGCGGCGAACGGTTCGATGAGGAGCCACAGCTCGTCGGCCTTAGCCTCGGACATGCCGTGCTCCAAGAGGCCCTTCTTGAGCTTGCTCTTCTGCTCCTCCATGAGCTCCGGAATTTTCTTGCCCATGGCCTTGCGCAGCTTGTCGGCCTCGAGCCACGAGTAGCCCGCCAGTTCGATGGCGATCAACATGACGTCGTCCTGGTAGGTGATAACGCCGTGCGAGAGCGCCAGGATGGACTTCATGCGCGGGTCGAGGAAGCGGACCTTCGACGGGTCGTGCTTGCGCAGGATGTACTCCGGAATCATTTCGATCGGGCCTGGGCGGTAGAGCGCCACCATGGCGTTGATGTCGTGAATGGTCGAAGGCTTGAGCTCGACCAGGAACTTCGTCATGCCCTCGCCGTTGAGCTGGAAGAGGCCTTCCGTTTCGCCGCGGGCGAGCATCTGGAAGGTCTTCGTGTCGTCGAGCGGAATGTTCTCGATGTCGATGATTTCGCCGGTCGACTCGCGCACGCGCCGCACCGCGTCGGCCAAAATGGAGAGGTTGCGGATGCCGAGGAAGTCGAACTTGAGGAGGCCGACGTTGTCCTCGCCTACGGCGTGCATGTCGAACTGGGTCACCAGCTTGGTCGAGGCGTCGCCCGCCGCGCCAACCTTCGGGTCGTACTGCACCGGCGCGTACTCGATGAGGGGGCGCGGCGCAATCACGACGCCGGCCGCGTGGACCGACATGTGCCGCGCGCAGCCCTCGATCTTTTTGGCGGTGTCGATGATGCGCCTGGTGTCCGCGTCTTTCTTGTACTCCTCGGCCAGCTCGGGCACCTCGGACAGCGCGCGGTCGATGGTCATGGCGAAGCCCTGGGCGCCGAGCGGAATCATTTTCGAGATCTGGTCGCCCTTCTGGTAGTCGTAGCCGAGCGCGCGCGCCGTGTCGCGCACCGCGCCCTTCGCCATCATGGTGCCGAAGGTGCCGATCTGCGCTACTTTGTCCGCGCCGTACTTTTCGCGCACGTACGCGATCATTTCGTCGCGCCGGTTATCGGCGTAGTCCATGTCCACGTCCGGCGCGGACGGGCGCTCGGGGTTGAGGAAGCGCTCGAACGGCAGGCCGTACTCGAGCGGGTTCACGTTGGTGATGCCGGTAACGTAGGTGGTCAACGATCCGGCCACCGAGCCACGAATGGTGGTGAGGATGCCTCGCGACCGAGCCTCGCGCAAAAGGTCCGCTACCACCAGGAAGTAGACCGAGTAACCTTTCTTGGAGATGACCGAGAGCTCGTAGTCGAGGCGCTCTTTGGTGGCGCCCTCGAGCACGACGTTGCGTCGCGCCGCGCCTTCGTAGGCGAGGTGCCGCAGCTCGTCGTCGGGCGCGCGGCCGGACTCGATGGTGTAGGCGGGGAACTTCCATTCGCCCATCTTGAAATCGAGCGCGCAGCGTTCGGCAATCTTTTCGGCGTTCTCGAGCGCCTCGGGCAAATCCTTGAAGCGCTCTTCCATTTCGGCGACCGACGGCAGGTAGAAATCGTCGTCATCGTCGGCTTTCTTTTCGCCGGGCGCGGCCGAGCTCATCACCGACTGCAGCGTGGTTCGGGCCACGCGGTCTTCGGGCTTCAGGTAGTAGACGTCGTGCGAGGCGACCATCGGCACCCCCTGCTCGCGGGCGAAGGCAACCAGCTGGTTGCGGCGCATGGCGGCGCTGTCCATTTCCGGGTGCGTGCAAATTTCTAGGAACACGTTCCCCTCGCCGTAATTTTCCCGGTAGAAGTTCAGGAATTCCAGCGCGCGCTCCCTGTTGGCGACGGCGAGCGAGCGCGCCACGTCGCCCGACCAGAAGGGCAGAACGCACACGAGCCCCTCGCGGTACTTGGCCATGAGCTCGCGGTCGATTCGGGGCTTGTAGTAGAGGCCTTCCAGGTGCGAGTAGGTCACCAGCGCCAAGAGGTTCTTCCAGCCGGTCTCGTTCTCCGCGAAGAGGATTAGCCGCGAGCGGCGCGAGTCGATGCGGGCCTCCTTGTCGTGACGGGTGCGCGGCGCCACGTAGAAGTCGACGCCCAGAATCGGCTTGATTTCTTTCTTGCGGCACTCGTTCCAGAACTCGATGGCCCCGTAGAGGTTGCCGGAATCGGCGAGGCCGAGCGCCTTGTAGCCCCGGGCCTTGGCGTACTTCACCAGATCGGGAATCTGCGCCACGCCGTCGAGGAGCGTGAAGTGGCTGTGCGTGTGCAGGTTCGCGAAGCCGAGCGACATAGGTCAGGGGATTGTAGCAAGCCGCCGGCGAGGGTCTCCCGGGGAAAAGAAAACCGCCGCGCGATGGCGCGGCGGAGCGTCGGTTCAGTCAATTTCGGCCTTGAGCCGCCACCCGAAGAGACTCGACGATGTGAGGGTGACCCAGATCGTTTCGCCGGGGACAGGGCGCCGGTCGAGGCCAAGCAGCGATGTTGATACCTGGGCGCCGTCGTCCGTCTTCATGAGGAGCATGGCGCCGAAGCATCCAACGATCTCTGCTCGCCGTCGCTCGCGGGTCAGCCAGGACCACTTTAGGCCCTGGTAGGTTGCCGCTATCGCCAGAAGGGAGATGATTGGAGGCGTGCCGTGCACGGTTAGGGCGACCCCGCCGAACGGCAGCAGCAGGTACGCGAGCGTTGACGCCGCCCGCTGGGACCGGCTGCGCCAGCGGCGCCCGGACAATACGTCTACGGCTGCGCCGGCGAGGAAGACCAGAACGACCGCCGTCGGCAGGGCTAGGTATTTGATTTCTTGGAACATGTTGCCGCCACACTACACAGCGGCGGGACGTATTCAAATGCGAGCCACGGCGGCGTAGGATACGGCGGTGACCCGCTGGGTAATCGGCGTAGACGAGGTGGGGCGCGGGCCTCTGGCGGGGCCGGTGACGGTTTGCGCCTTTGCCGTGCGCGCCGACAGGGAAGTCGAAGTTCGCGCGGCCCTGGAAGACGCCGGCTGCGGCGACTCGAAGCAGCTGTCCTCGTCCGTCCGCGAGCGCGTGGCCCGCGCTGCGCGTCGGGCGGTTGCCCGCGGCGCGGCGCGGGCCTCGGTGCGATCGGTTTCGGCAGCGGCCATCGACCGCGACGGGATAAATGCCGCCATAGCCCGGGCGCTATCCCTGGCGCTCTCTTCTCTCGGGATCGAGGCCGAATCGTGCGACGTTCGCCTGGACGGGGGTCTCCGCGCGCCGCGCCGCTTCACCTGCCAGCGCACCATTGTCCGCGGCGACGGGTCGGACCTGTGGATCGGCGCTGCCTCTTGCGTGGCCAAGGTTTACCGCGACGGCGCCATGTCGCGGCTGGCCGCTCGTTACCCGGGCTACGGCTTCGAGGAGCACGCGGGCTACGGCACCCTCGGGCACCGGCGGGCGATGCGGCGCCTGGGTCTTTCGCCGATTCATCGGCGCTCCTTCTGCCGGGGCTTTCTGGCTTAAGGGGTATCCCTCTTGCGCATATTCGGTCGCGTGTGTTAACTTTCCAGACCTATGGTTATCCGAATGCGCCACACGCGAGCCCACACGGGTAATCGCCGCTCGCACCACGCCCTGAAGAACCCGCCTATTACTGCGGATGCTTCGACCGGCGTGACCCGTCGCCGTCACCGCGCCTCTGCCGAATCCGCTTCTTTCCAGGGCCGCGTCGTGTCCTCTATCGAGAAGAAGCTCGCCCGCCAGGCTCGCCGCAAGGCCGAGAAGTCTGAGGGCAAGAAGGCCTAAGAAAAACCGCCACCTCCTACGGGTGGCGGTTTTCCCCAGGTCAGCCGTACTTTACTCACGCGACGCAACTAGTCTGATATAGTTCTCACAAGCCTTATGGCGCACCGGCACCTTTCTCGCTCTATCGTGCTTCAGTCCCTCTTTGAGTGGGACTTCATGAAGCTGCCTCCGGCGGCGGCTGATGCTGCGCTCATCCGCAACGCGGAAGAGTTTGCTCCTGGCCTCGGCGACCAGCCGTTCATGCTCAAGCTCCTGCGCACGACCATCGAGAAGAGCTCTCAGATTGACGCCATTATCGAGAAGGCCGCCCCCGACTGGCCTCTCGAGAAGATTGCGAACGTAGACCGCCAGATTCTGCGCATCGGCCTCGCCGAGCTGCTCTTCGCCGATCGTGGGGAGGTGCCGGCCAAAGTCGCGATCAACGAATCCATCGAGCTCGCCAAATCTTTCGGCGGAGACACCTCGGGCCGCTTCGTTAACGGCGTCCTCGGTGCCGTCTACAAAGAGATGGGTGAGCCCGGCAAAGACGATGGCGCGCCGCGCCGCAAGAAAGATGTCCCGTTCGAGGAGATGGCCATCGAACAGAAGGTAGGCGCCCTCATCTACGCCCGCAAGAAAGGCGAGCTGTCCTTTGGCCTGGTGCACGACGTCTTTGGCTACTGGACGCTCTCTAAGGGTGGCATGAAAGAAGGTGAGACCGTCGAGGACGCCATCAAGCGCGTCATCCTCGAGGAGATGGGGCTCACGGTTACCAAGGTTCGCGACAAGCTCGGCGAGAACGAGTACGTCGCCAACCACCCGGAGAAAGGTCGTCACCGCAAGCAGGTTTCCTACTACCTCGCCGAGGCTGAGGCTGATCCGATTGTGCTCGGCAAAGACAAGGGCGGCCTGGATGACGGACGCTGGTTCGCCCCGGCCGAAGTGGTCAACCTCAATTTCTACAACGACATCGTCCCCCTCATTACGAAGTCTGTCGGCATTCTCGCCGCCGACGAAAAGTAAGCCGTGCAGACTGCTACCGCCGAGGCAAAGATTGGCGTCACCTTCGCCAAGAAAGACCTGCTCGCGCAGGCCTTCACGCACCGCTCGTACCTCAACGAGAACCGCGGCCTCGGGCGCGGGCACAACGAGCGGCTCGAATTTCTTGGCGATGCAGTCCTCGAGCTGGTGGTGACCGAGTACCTCTACGCCGCCTACCCCGACCGCGACGAGGGAGACCTCACCAGCTACCGCGCCGCGCTGGTCAACACCATCGTGCTCGCGGACACCGCCCGCGCGCTCGGCTTCAACGATCTTCTGATGCTCTCCCGCGGGGAGGCGCGCGACCAAGGGCGCGCCCGCGTTTCCATTTTGGCCGACGCCTTCGAGGCGGTCATCGGCGCCATCTACCTCGACCAGGGCTACGAAGCCTCGAAAGAGTTCATTTCCCGAACCCTCGTGCCGAAGCTTCCGGAAATTGTTCAGGAAGGCCTCTGGATCGACGCCAAGAGCCGCCTGCAGGAAAAGGCGCAGGACGTGCTCGGCGTCACGCCGTGCTACGCCACCGTCTCCGAAGAAGGACCAGACCACGACAAGAAATTTGTGATCGCGGCGATGCTCGGCCAGAACGAAATTGGCCGCGGCAGCGGCAAGTCCAAGCAGGACGCGGAGCAGGAGGCGGCGCGCGCGGGCCTCAAGGCTAAGGGCTGGCTTTAGCGAACACCTCCCCGCGTCAGGAAGAGTTGTGCACGGCCCGTCGCGCAATGCGCGACGGGCCGTGCAACAATTTCCCCGTTACCCGGAAAAAACTTTAATGCCGTACCCTCGTAGCCCGCTGTTCGTCGCCCTCTCCCTCGCCGCCGCCGTTGCGATTGGCGCCACATCTATCTCTGGCGTTCCGGCCCCCGCGCTCTCCCTCGGCTGGTACGGCGACGCCTGCGACGACGCCCTGGCCCAGAACCCCGGCGACCCCGACGGCTGCCGGTACGACGCCTACGAGCGCGCCTGCGGCGACGGCGTCGACAACGACTCCGACGAGCGCGCCGACCGGGCCGACCCCGACTGCGGGCACGGCGACCCGGTCTGCGGCCGCGAGTCCGCCCCCAACGTCGGCGGCGTCGGCGGCTGCGACGGCCTCGCGCCGGCCCACTGCGGCGACGGCCTCGACAACGACGCCGACGGCGCCTACGACTGCTCGGACATGGACTGCGACGAGTCGCCGAACTGCCGCGCCTGCGCCGCGGTGGTGGAGGTCTGCGGCAACGGCGTCGACGACGACTGCGACGGCCTCGTCGACGGCGAAGACCAGGACTGCGGCTGCACGACCGACTGGTACAACTGGTGGCAGCCGAAGTGCGGCTGCCCGGCGACGGAGCTCGACGCGGACGGCGACTGCGCCCCCGAGGCCTACTGGTGGGGGAGCGCCTGCGCCGACGGCGGCGACAACGACGGCGACGGGCTGTACGACTGCGCGGACCGCGCCGACTGCGCGGGCGACGCGGCCTGCGCGGACGGCCCGGCCGCCGAGGACTGCGCGAACACCCTCGACGACGACGGCGACGGCGCGGCGGACTGCGCTGATTCAGACTGTGCCGGCCCGCAGTGCGGCACTGCCTGCCCGCCGGGCAAGGTGCCGGGTATCACGCCGTCCGGCACGTACAACTGCGTCCCCGCGGTCGAGGTTTGCGACAACGGCGCGGACGACGACGCCGACTACGCCGCGGACTGCTCCGATTCAGACTGCACGGACGCGCCGAACTGCAAGGGGAACACCTGCAACGGGGCTAGCTACTGCGATCCTTCCTGCCCCGAGTACAACCTGTGCGTCTGCAATCCGGCCGACCCCTCCTGCGGCGGCGGGGGCTGCACCGGCAGCTTCTGCGAATGCAACCCGTCCGACCCGAGCTGCCAGGGTGATGTCTGCGGCGATCGAAAATGCTCTGGAGAAGAGGATTGCAAGACCTGCGAGTCCGATTGCGGCAAGTGCCCGCCGAAGTACGAGATTTGCGGCAACGGCGAAGATGACGACGAAAACGGCACAACTGACTGCGAAGACCAGGCGTGTTCGGGTACCTGCGAGTGCACGAACGACTGCGGCTGCACGGGGGACGAGTGCAACAGCACCTGCGACGATGTGGCCGCCTGCAACTACGGCGAGCAGGAGTCCTGCAACTTCTGCGAGTGCGACGGCGCGGACAACGACAACGACGGCACCACGGACGAGGAAGGTGAAGAGTGCGGGAGCACCGGCGGCAACGGCTGCTCTGATCCCGGCGCGACAAACTACGACCCGGAGGCCAAGTCTGGCGAAGATCGAGACGAGGACTGCGACTACACCTACGGCTGCTCGGCCACAATCGATCAGCCTCTGGTGATCTCCTCTGGGAACGCGCTGGCCGCCGCTTACGCGCCGTGGAACCTTCTGGCCCGAGACGGCTCCGAAAACATTACCGGCGCAGAGTTCCAGTTCCGCTTCAGCCTCTCCCGCAAGAAAGGCGGCGGCTGGACGATCTCGCTCTCGCCGCAGGTGGCCCTGACGACCCTCGACGGCAAGTACCCGATGGGGGCGATTCAGGCCGGCCCGTCGGTAACCCTCAGCGGATCGGGGCTCTCGCCGACGCCGCCGTACTCTACGGACGACCCGATTCAGGCGAAGATTCACCAGGAAATCGACAAGGGCTTCTTCGGGAAATGGATGGCCGAAAAGCACAGCCAGCTCCAGAGGAAGTGCGACGTCTACAACTGGTTCAACAAGAAGTAGCCGAAAGCCGCGCCGCCCGAAAGGGCAGCGCGGCTTTTTTCGTTCGCCGGGTTAAAATCTCCTGACCGTGCACCTAAAGTCGCTCGAGCTCCAAGGCTTCAAGTCGTTCGGCCGCAAGGCGACGATTCGCTTCGATGTGCCCGTGGTGGCCGTGGTTGGCCCGAACGGCTCGGGCAAGTCCAACGTCGCGGAGGCCTTCCGCTTCGCCCTCGGCGAGCAGTCGGCTAAGGCTATGCGCGGCCGCCGCGGCGAAGACCTCATCTGGCACGGCAGCCCAGAGCTGCCGCGCGCGGGTAAAGCCTCCGTGAAAATTGTCTTCGATAACCGCGACCGCGCCCTGCCGCTCGACTTCGACGATGTGTCGCTCGAGCGCGTCGTGCACCGCGACGGCGTCAACGAGTACGCGGTCAACGGCGCGCCGGTGCGCCTGCGCGACACGCTCGAGCTTCTGGCGGCTGCCAACATCGGGCCCTCAGGGCACCACATCGTTTCCCAGGGCGAGGCCGACCGCGTGCTCGCCGCGAACCCGAAGGAGCGCCGCGAGATTCTGCAGGATGCCCTGGGCCTACGCGCCCTCGAGTGGAAGCGCGCCGAGGCGCTGCGCAAGCTCGGCAAGACCGAAGAGAACTCGGGCCAGGTGCGTTCGCTCCTCTCGGAACTCGAGCCGCGCCTGCGCTTCCTGAAGCGGCAGGTCGAGAAGGTCGAGCGCGCGGAGCGTCTGCGCCAGGAACTCCTGGAGCGCTACCGCGCCTACCTCGCGCTCGAGTCGGCTCGCGTGCGCGCTGCCCGCTCTCGCGCCATCGAGGCGCTGCGCGCCCCTAACGACGAGAAGGAGCGCCTGGCCGCCAAGATTCGGGACGAGGAGATGCGCGCCTCGCGCGTCGAAGCGCCTCAGACCCCGGAGGGTCTCGTTGAGGCCGAAGCCGCGCTCGCCGGAGCGCGTGAGCGCGCCCGTCGCCTCGGCCGCGAGATCGGCGCCGCCGAGGGCGAGCTCGCCGCGCTCGAGCGCATGGCGACGCCGGTTGTCCGCGCCCCGCTCCCGCCCGACGAACGCCCAATCCCTCGCTCGCGCGTGCGCGAAGCCCTCGAGGTTGCCCGGCAGGGCCTACGCCGCGCCTCGGCCGCGCAAACTTACGATGCCGCCTACGAGGCGCTCCACGAGGCCGTTTTGGCCGTGGAGGCGCTCGTAGAGGCTCCGGTGGCCCACGAAGAGGAGGTTCCGGCTGAGGCTGCACCCGATTTTTCGGCCCGCGCCGCCGAAATTGCCGCGAAGCTCGGCGAGCTGCGCCTGGGGCTCGAGGCGGCCGACGCCGACGAACGCCGCGCCGAAGCCGCGGCGCAGACGCTGCGCGCCGCCCGCGACGCCGCCCGCGTCGAGGTGGCCGAAGCCGAGCGCGCGCTGGTTGGCCTCGTGTCCCGCAAGGGCGAGCTCGAGCGCGAGATTGACCGCCTCGCCGCCGAGGCCCGCGCCGCGGATTCTGACGAAGAGCAGCTGCGCTCCGAAATGCAGGAGGCCGTCGCCCTGGTTGGTCGGGAAGCCCTCGACTTCGAGGCGGCCATGGTTACCCCCGACGTGAACGAAACCCGCGAGGTAGCTTTGGCGCGCCGCAAGGAGCTCGAGCGCATGAAGCTGCGCCTGGAAGAAGCCGGTGCCGCGGGCGGGGAAGAGGTGATGAAAGAGTACCGCGAGGCGACCGCGCGCGACGAGTTCCTGCGCAAGGAGCTCGCCGATCTCGACGCGTCTGCCGCGACGCTGCGCGAGCTCATCGAAGATTTGGAGCGCAAAGTTTCCGAGCGCTTCTCGGACGGTCTGGCGAAGATCAACGCCGCTTTCGGGGAGCTCTTCGCGGCCATGTTCGGCGGCGGGCACGCGGCGCTGAAGGTTACCCGTATCGAGAAGCGCCGCCGCGCGGACGACGACCTCGCGGACCTGGGTGAGGCGCCGGCCGAGGAAGCCGAAGAGGGGGTCGAGGTTTCGGTCGAGCTGCCGAAGAAACGCGTTGCCGGCCTCTTCCAGCTCTCGGGCGGCGAGCGCTCGCTGGTCTCGATTGCCCTTTTGTTCGCGATGTCGCGCGTGGCGCCGCCGCCGTTCGTGATTCTCGACGAAACGGACGCCGCGCTCGACGAGGCAAACTCGCGCCGCTACGGCGACATGATCGAGAAGCTGGCCGAGCGCTCGCAGCTGGTTTTGATTACGCACAACCGCGAGACCATGTCGCGCGCCGGCGCGCTCTACGGCGTGACCGCCGGCTCCGTTGGCTCGACGCTGCTCTCCGTGAAGTTCGACGACGCGGCCGCTATGGCGGCGCGCTAGCCCCGGCTCGATCCTCCGACGAAATTTTAGGTTGCGCCCGCGCTTCTGGGTGCTAGCTTTCTGTTGAGAAGGAGAAACTATGGCTGACGTAACAAGTAAATACCCACAAAACGTAGGCGGCGCCTACTACGTAGACGATACCTGCATCGACTGCGACCTGTGTCGCGAGACCGCGCCCGGATTCTTTGCCCGCTTCGACGAGGGAGCCCATTCCATCGTGGCGAAGCAGCCGGAAACCGAAGACGAGCGTAAGCTCTGCGAAGAGGCGCTCGAAAAATGCCCCGTCGAGGCTATCGGCAACGACGGCTAAGAATCGTCAGCGGCTTCGGCCGCTTTTCTTTTTGGTCGACTTGCGCGGGCGACCTTTCTGCTACAGAAAGGTCGCGTATGCCTAAAGATCCTTCACCACCAGTAATCCCTCTAATGTCGGCGGCGCCGCTCGCCGCAATCACGTCTGCCCCGGTCGACCCGGAGGTTGCCCGAAGGCAGATTCAGACTTCGCTGGACCGAGAGCGGCGAGAGTCCTTGTCTCGCCTGCCTCACCGGGTGAGCGGAGCTCTGCTCGCCCTTCAGGGTGCCCGCACCCTTATCGACCCAGGGGAATCGGGCGCCGCGCCGCGGCAGAGCTCCGCTTCGTCTGGCGCTGTCGGCTGGTGCCTTTCGAAGCTCGAAGAAGCCGCGAGCGGCCTAACCCGCCTAGAATCAGTGCTCGATTGCCTGGCGAGGTCGCCGGTTCCCAGAGACCCAAATTCTGGCCAGCGCCTCGGCTCCCCGTCTCAGGCAGACAGGCTGAGCACCCGGGCCTTCTGGGGTAGCAACGAAGCCTGGTTCCTGTCGAGCCAATTGCCCGGGAGCGACGGTTCTCCGGCGCCGGTAAAGTGGGTCGGGTTCCCGTACTCGGGAGACTCCCCGCACCGTCACCCGGCTTTCGTCCACGAGAGCCGCCACGTCGACGAGTTTGATTCGGCGACGCACGGTTGCCTCATGGGTCGGGTGCGCTCGGAAACCGAGATCTACCGGAGCGTCTGGGTTCGCGTTCTTACCCGCGTCGCTGCCGGCTGGGTGTCTCAGGACGTTGCCGTGTGCCTCGCCTGCGGGGCGCTCCTCGGCTCGAGAGACGCCGTCACGCTCGATGGGTTCGAGCACCCGTTCCTGCGCCGCTAACAGCGGCGCTTTTCTTTTGGCGCAGATAACGAAGAGGCCGCGCCCGAAGGGCGCGGCCTCTTCTCGTGAATATTTCCGGCTACTTCGCGATGGCGAAGTCGAGCTTGCGCTCGTCGAGGTCGGCCTTCTCGACCACGACGCGGACCTTGTCGCCAATGGCGATGGTCTTGCCGGTCTTCTGGCCCACCATGCGGTAGTTCTTCTCGTCGAGGCTGTAGTAGTCGTCGCCGAGCTTGGTCACGTGGATCATGCCCTCCGCGCCGGTGTCGTCGAGCGCCACGAAGATGCCCGACTTCATCACGCCCGAGACGGTGCCCTGCGCCACCTCGCCAATGTGGTTCATCATGAACTCCACCTGCTTGTAGCGGATCGAGAGGCGCTCGGCTTCGGACGCGAGCACCTCGCGCTCGGTGGCGCGGGCGGCAATCTTCTCGAACTCGGCGACCTGCAGGTCGGTCACGCGCTCTTTCGCCAGGGAGTGCGCCAGGATGCGGTGCACCACGAGGTCTGGGTAGCGGCGAATCGGCGAGGTGAAGTGCGTGTAGTACTCGAAGGCGAGGCCGTAGTGCCCAGAGTTGTCCGTCGAGTAGGCGGCTTTGGCCATCGAGCGGATGGCGGCGGTCTTCACCAGGTCTTCCTCTGGCTTGCCGGAGACCGAGTTGAGCAGGAGGTTGAGGTCCTGCTGGGAAACCTCGCCGTTCTCGCCGACGCGCAGCGTGTAGCCGAGCGCGTGCACGAACGCCTGCAGGTTCTTGATGCGCTCGGCGTCCGGCAGGGCGTGGACGCGGTACATCATGCCGCGGCCTTCGCCGCCGGAGGTTTCCTTGTCGTACTTATCGAGGTGGCGGGCCACGGCGCGGTTGGCGAGGAGCATGCACTCCTCGACCAGCTTGTGGGTCTCGAGGTGCGGGCGCTTGAAGATGCGTACCGGCACGCCGCGTAGGTCGAGCTCGAAGCCGAACTCGTCGCGCTCGAACGAGATCGCGCCGGCGGCGGCGTTCTCCTTCACCATGCGCTTGGCCCAGGCGTTGAGCGTGAGGAGTTCCTCCTTGTACGGGCCGTCTCGCTTGCCGTCGATGACGTCCTGCGCCTCTTCGTAGGTGAAGCGCTTGAGGCTCTTGATGACGGAGCGGCCGAACCACGGCGTGGTCTCGTCGATCTTGCCGTCGGCCGAGACGTCCCACATGGCCGAGAAGGCGCACTTGTCCTCGTCGGGGTTGATCGAGCAGAGGTCGTTGGAGAGGGTCTCCGGGAGCATCGGCACGGTGCGGTCCACCAGGTACACCGAGCACTGGCGCTCCACGGCCTCACGGTCGAGGGCGCTGCCGGGGCGCACGAAGAAGGCGACGTCCGCGATGTGGACGCCGAGGCGCCAGCCGCCTTCCGGCTTCTTCTCGAGCGAAATGGCGTCGTCGAAGTCTTTGGCGGTCTTCGGGTCGATGGTGAAGAGCGGGATGCCGCGCAGGTCTTTGCGCTTGGCGATTTCGTCGGCCGGAATCGGGCTGTAGATCTTTTTGATTTCGGCCGCCTCTTCCTCGCACTTCGTCGGGTGGCCGGTCTGGAAGCCGCGCTCGAGCACGATGGCGCGCATTTCCGCGTTGTTGTCGCCCTTGCGGCCGAGCACCTCGAGCATGCGGCCGCGGGGCTCCTTGGCGTCCGGCGCCCACTCGGCGAGCTCGAAGAAGATTTTGTCCCCCTCGCGGGCGCCCAGCGTCTCGTTGGGGTTCACCGAGAAGAGCGTGTACATGCGGTTGTCGTCGGCGCGCAGAGCCGGGACCTTAGCCTCGTCGTAGCCGAACTCGCCGGCGAAGCGGGTCTTCAGGCGCGAGGCGACCGAGAGAACCTTAGCCTCGGGCGAGCCGAAGCGGTCGGTTTTGCCGGTGAGCTGGTAGCGGACGGTGTCGCCGTGGAAGGCGTGGCCGAGGTCGTCTTTGGGGACGGTGGCGTCGCGGCCGTCGGGGAGCTCGATGAAGCCGAGGCCTTTGCCGATGACGCTGATCTTCGCCTCGCCGGGAACGTTCGCGTTTTCGGGAGACGGGGCAGGGGACTGAGACATTTCTTTGCTTGGGTGAGTTTTTTAGCCTTCGAATACTAGCGTGGGTGTGGCGCGTAGCGCCAGCGGCGGTCGGCGGCAGGAAAATTGACTTTTAACAATAAAAGTTGTTGTATCAAAAACGAGGACACCCTCATCAAAACTGAATAAACAATGAAAATAGCTCTACTCATCGCCTCAATCTTCGCCGTTTCGGCTTTCGGTCAAAATCTCGGAACTTCGCCTCAGGCCGAGGCTCCAAAGCCGACCAACCCGTCACCGACGGCCAGCGCCCCTGCGCCTGCCGCCTCCGCCGCGCGCCCCGCCGCAAACAAAGACTCCATTGGCGGGCAGATTGCCGAAGCGGTCGAAACCGGTCTCGGCGCCCTCGACGAGAAGACTCTCGAGACGGCCAAGTCTGATGCTGGCAAAATCGCCGTCTCGCTGATCGTCTGGAAGGTTGTCACCCGCGACGTCGGCGCCGCCTGCGAGCGCGTGCTGCAAGTCGTGGTCGGCGTGCCCTTGCTCGGCTTCGGAAACTGGCTGCTGGTTTGGTTCTGGCGGCGGAATATGAACGCCATTAAAGGCGTGGACGATTCGGGGAAAGTTACCGAATACCTGCCTTGGTTTATCAAGAGCAATTCGTCTCCGTCCGACAGGATAGGGTTCACCATCTGCTGGTGGGCCTTCCTCTTGGTGTTCAATCTCGCCGTGATTCATGGGGTCATTTTTTGACCGAAAATCGTGATCGTCGCGGCCTGGGCTTTTCGCCCGGGCCTTTTCTTTTAGGGCTGGGACCCCTCCCGCGGCCAACCATTGACCCACCCCGGCCCCTCTGGTAGATTGCCCCGGCCAAAAAACCATTATGTTGACCATCCGCCTACAGCGCGTCGGCCGCAAGCACGAGCCCACTTACCGTGTCGTCGTTACCGATTCGAAGACCGCCGCCAAGAAGCACCGCCGTTTCCACGAGATTGTCGGCTCTTACGACGCTCGCGATAAGAACGTGACCGCCCTCAAGGCTGATCGCATCAAGTACTGGCTCTCCGTCGGCGCCCAGGCGTCCGGCACCGTCCACAACCTTCTGATCACCAAGGGCATCACCGAGGGTAAGAAGATCAACGTCCTCCCGCAGAAGTCTGCCCCGAAGAAGGAAGAGGCTGCGGCCTAGCCTTCTCGCCAATCCCCAGGCGGTCATTTCCGCCACCCCCGCCGTGGGCGTACAATTTAGCGGCAGCGCCGTTTAGCCTCGAAAACCGTAACGATAGACACGATGCACCGAGAGAAAGACGCCGAGTTCCTGGACACCGTCATCAAGTCGATTGTCGAGAAGCCTGACAAGGTCGAAATTTCCCGCGTCGTCGACGAGATGGGCGTGCTCCTTACCCTCACCGTTGACCCGGTCGACATGGGCAAGATCATCGGCAAGGACGGCAACACCGCCAAGGCTATCCGCATCCTCCTGCGCGTTGTCGGCATGAAGCACAACGCCCGCGTGAACCTGAAGATCAACGAGCCCGAGGGCGGCAAGCGCTCCGTCTCGCACCAGGACGCGGTCGCGGAACTCAAGCTCTAGCGCGCACGCCAAAAATCTCCTGCGGCTTTGTTGCCTTCGGCCCGCGAACCCCTCACCGTACGTTTGTACGCCTCGGGGTTCGCGGGTCTCGGCGTCTCGCCGCAAGAAATTTTTGACGCGCGCAGATTTAGTAAAGAAAAGCCGCCCTTCACGGGCGGCTTCGGCTTACTGGTCGGCGGGCTCGGGCAGCGACGCTCCGGTTCCCGGTTCGCCGCGGGTGTCGGCGTTCGCGGCGAGGAGCATGGCGATCCTGTGAACCCCGTGATCACGGGACGAAGTGAACCAGCAGAGGCTCCTCTCGGCGTTCGCGATGTCTCCAGACCATTGCTGCATATCTGGCGCCAGGCAGGCGAAGGCTGGCATCGGCCGGCCGGCAATTTTCTCTCGAAGCATCCAGTCGAAAGTCGTCTGATCGACCGCGACCGCGAAGTCGTACAGCTTCCAGTTTACGTGGTTGCCGTGATGGTCTACCGGGTGATCTGCCCTTACGAAATCCTCGGGGAAACGCTGGCGTTCGGTCACGAAGCTGGCCGGGTGGGCGACGGCGAACGGCAGCGGGAGCGGCTCTGCCAAGGTTACCCTGGCGAGCTCGCCTATCGGGACGTAGTTTGAAACGATGACAATTTCCCAGAATTCTTTGGGGGCGGGAGGCGTAATTTTTATGATGGTTTCAGGTTCCATGGCTGCCACGAGACAAACACGCCACGCCCAGAAAGTCCAAACTGGCCGTCGGTTAATCGGCCACAGAATCTGTGGTAGTAAAGGGGTATGAAACGCCGTCGCCCAATCAGCAAGAGCCCGAAGCTTCGCTTCGAGGTTGTGACCCTCTTCCCAGAGGCGCTCGATTCCTACCTGAAGGCTTCAATCCTTGGACGCGCTATTACGGACGGCTACGTGAAGGTTTCGAGGAAGAATCCCCGCGAGTTCACCGACGATCCGGGGCGCCGCGTCGACCGCAAGCCCTACGGCGGCGGCCCGGGCATGGTGCTCGAGGCGCTGCCGGTGGCCCGTGCCATTGCCGCGGCCAAGAAGGGGAAACCGAAGGCGCGCGTGATCTGGTTCTCGCCATCCGGCAAGACGTTCACCAACGAGCTGGCCCGCGAGTACGCTGCGGCCAAAGACGTCGTGCTGGTGTGCGGCCGCTACGAGGGTATCGACGCCCGCGTGAAGCAAATGTTCGAGGTGGAAGAGGTCTCCGTCGGCCCGTACGTGCTCTCGGGCGGCGAGCTGCCGGCCCTCACCGTCATCGACGCGGCCATTCGCCACGTGCCGGGGGTCTTGGGCGACCACCTCTCGGTGGAGGAGTCCCGCGTCGCCTCGGCTGACGCCTACACCCGCCCGCAGGAGGTGAAGTGGAAAGGGAAGACCTACGCGGTTCCCGAGATTCTTCTCTCGGGCCACCACGCGCAGATCGACACCTACCGCGGGCAGAAGCCCGGCGGCGCCCGGTAAAAAGAAAACCAGCCGTTTCAGGGCTGGGGTGGCTCGGGGAGCCGTCCGACAATTTCGCGCACGCAGGCGTCGAGCTCTATGCACGCGGCGTCGTACTCTGTCGAAATGATTATGACCGAGCTGCGGCGCTCGAGGATCTCCCGCCGGAGGCTAAGGAGCTCCGCTTCGTTGAGGCCGCGCATTTTTACGGGAGCGTTAATGCCGAGAGCTACCAGGTCCTGCTTCGCCCCGGTGGATTCGAACAGGTCGGCGAGCACGTCGTCTGTGAGCTCGCCGTTTCGACGTCCGGCGGCTTCGGCGACGCCTTGCCCGTTTTCGTGAATCATGCGGACGAGACCGTCTAGCACCGCGGCGCTCACGGGGCCCACAGCCACCTTCACCGTAGATGGTTCGAGCGGCGGAAGGTCGTAGTCGACCGCGAACGCCTGGGCAATTTCTTCCCAGCTAAAACCGGTAGCCGCGGCGGCGCGGTGGCAATCTGACAAATTTTCTATTTTCATGATGTTTCGTTTCAAAACTAAACATTATTTCGAATAAGTCAAAAAGACCGACCCCGAAAGCCCCAAAAGCTGGGGATAAAGTCCTTGACCTCGATTTGACTAGACATTTAGCGACAGGTAGTATCCTGTCTGCTCAACGAGTGAGTTCTGGGGGAGAGCGCTCTGGTCCGAAAAAGCTAGAAAACATCGCGTTAAACGAGAAAAGCCTGATGCTGAACCAGGCCTCAGTCCGTAGCTAGCAAACGAAGTCAAGGCCGCGTTCCCGAAAAATGGGGACGCGGCCCGGAGCCGTTTTGCGCGATTTTGTCCGCACTTAGACTTTACAGAAACGACCACCCGTAAAGGGTGGCCCGCCCCGACCGAAGGGGGAGGACGGCGGGGCAACCACACTATTTATATGAAAGAAACGACTAAGTCCGAGGGCCGCAAGAGCGTCGGCGCAATGCCGCCGAAGCACTTCAGCCGCTACCGCGAGCCGGCCGTCGAGCTCCCGGAGCTCATCGAGGGCCAGATTGCCTCGTACCAGTGGCTCGTGAAGGAAGGCATCCGCGAGGTTTTCGCGGAGTTCGCCTCCATTAAGGACTTCTCCGAGAAGAAGTTCATCTTGGAGTTCGTCGACTTCAAGCTCGAGGCCCCGAAGACCGACGCGCTCCGCGCGGTGGCGACCTGCGGCAACTACGACGCCCCGATGAAGGCGACCGTCCGCCTCACCAACCGCGTCATCAACTCGGTGAAGGAGCAGGAGCTCTTCCTCTCGGACTTCCCGGTCATGACCGAGCAGGGCACTTTCATCGTTAACGGCATCGAGCGCGTCATCGTCCCCCAGCTGGCGCGTTCCTACGGCGTGCTCTTCACCGAGAACTTCGTTCGCGGCAAGGGCTACTACGGCGCCAAGGTCATCCCGGCCCGCGGCGCGTGGATCGAGTTCGAGACCGACGGCGAGGACGTCGTCATGATGCGCATCGACAAGAGCCGCAAGTTCCCGGTGACCACCTGGCTCCGCGTCCAGGGCGCCGCGACCGACGAGGCCATTCGCGCCCTCTTCAAGAATTCTGACGAGCGCGTCCGCGAGGCCATCGAGAAGACCCTCAAGAAGGATCAGGTCAAGACCGTTCAGGAGGCCTACGTCGACATCTACCGCCGCCTCCGCGACGGTGACCTCGCGACCTTCGATAACGCCAAGGCCTTCGTCGACTCGATCATCAGCGACGAGCGCTTCGACCTCTCCCGCGTCGGCCGCTACAAGTTCAATAGCCGCTTTGGCCTCTCCCTCGAGGCGAAGGCGCTCGACCAGAAGCTCCTCTCGGCGGACGACTTCGCCACGATCGTGACCCACGCGATCTCCCTCAACCACACCCCGGGCGCTACCCCGGACGACGTGGACCACCTCGGCTCCCGCCGCGTCCGCTTCATCGGCGAGCTCCTCCAGCAGAAGATTCGCACCGGCCTCGTCCAGATCAAGCGCAACGTGCAGAACCGCATGTCGACGATTGACTCCGACGCCTCGCTCCCGGTCGCGTTCATCTCGGCTCGCCCGCTCCAGGCGCGCATCAAGGAGTTCTTCACGACCAACCAGCTCTCGCAGTTCCTCCAGCAGGACAACGTGCTGACCGAGCTCGAGCACCTGCGCACCATTTCGGCCCTCGGTCCGGGCGGCCTCTCCCGCGAGCGCGCCGGCCTCGAGGTTCGCGACGTGCACCCGTCGCACTACGGCCGCGTCTGCCCGATCCAGACCCCGGAAGGCCCGAACATCGGCCTCATCCTGCGCTTCTCGCAGTACGCGAAGACCAACGAGTTCGGCATGATTGAGACGCCGTACTGCAAGGTTAAGAACGGCAAGGTCACCAAGGAGATCGTCTACCTCAACGCCCACGAGGAGGAGAAGTGGAAGATCGCCCACGCGGCCGCGCTCATGGACAAGGACGGCACCCTCAACGAGGACGTCGTCGACGTTCGCTACATGGGCGCCCCGGCCCGCGTTGCCCCGTCCGAGGTTCACTTCGCCGACGTCGCCCCGACGCAGGCGTTCTCCATCGCCACCGCGATGATCCCGTTCCTCAACCACGACGAGGCGAACCGCGCGCTCATGGCCTCGAACATGCAGAAGCAGGCCGTCCCGACCATTCGCCCGGACGCGCCGATCGTCGGCACCGGCGCCGAGAAGCACGCGATGAAGGGCTCCAAGCGCCTCGCCATCGCCGACTTCGACGGCGTCGTCTCCGAGGCTGATGCCCGCAAGATCACCGTGAAGGGCGCCAAGGAGGACAAGACCTACCGCCTCGCCAACTTCGTCCGCACCAACTCCTTCACCACCTACCACCAGCGCCCGGTCGTCAACGTTGGCGACAAGGTCAAGAAGGGCGACGTCCTCGCGGACACCTCCTCGACCGACCACGGCCAGATCGCGCTCGGCCAGAACTGCCTCGTCGCGTTCCTCTCCTGGTCCGGCTCCAACTACGAGGACGCCATCATCCTCTCGCAGAAGCTCTCCAAGGAGCAGATCTTCACCTCCATCCACATGGAAGAGGTGGTCGTGAACGTGCGCGACACCAAGCTCGGGCCTGAGGTCACCACCCCGGACATCCCGAACGTTTCCGAGAACAAGCTCCGCAACCTCGACGAGGAGGGCATCGTGCGCATCGGCGCCGAGGTCCGCCCCGGCGACATCCTCGTCGGCAAGATCACCCCGAAGGGCGAGACCCAGCTCACGCCGGAAGAGCGCCTGCTCCGCTCGATCTTCGGCGACAAGGCCCGCGACGTGAAGGACACCTCCAAGCGCGTCGACGGCGGCAAGCGCGGCCGCGTGGTCGGCATCAAGGTCTTCTCCCGCGAGAAGGGCGACCGCCTCGAGTCCGGCATCATCAAGCGCGTCCACGTCGAGATCGCCGAGCTCCGCGGCTGCCAGGCTGGCGACAAGCTCGCCGGTCGCCACGGTAACAAGGGCGTCATCTCGAAGATTCTCCCCGAAGAGGACATGCCGTTCATGGTCGACGGTACCCCGGTCGACGTGATCCTCACCCCGCTCGGCGTGCCGTCCCGCATGAACCTGGGCCAGATCCTCGAGATGCACCTCGGCCTCGCCGCGATGACCCTCGGCTACCAGGCTATTGCCCCGGCCTTCACCGCCCCGTCCGACGCCGACGTGAAGGAAGAGCTCGTGAAGGCGGGCTTCCCGTCCTCCGGCAAGATTCCGCTCTTCGACGGTCGCACCGGCGAGAAGTACGCGCAGGACGTCGCCGTCGGCTACATGTACCTCTTGAAGCTCCACCACATGGTCGAGGACAAGATCCACATGCGCGCCATCGGGCCCTACTCCCTCATCACCCAGCAGCCGCTCGGCGGCAAGGCCCAGAACGGTGGCCAGCGCTTCGGTGAAATGGAGGTGTGGGCGCTCCTCGGCTACGGCGCGGCGTACACGCTCCGCGAGATGCTCACCTACAAGTCCGACGACATTCAGGGTCGCTCCGCCGCCTTCGACGCCATCGTGAAGGGCGAGCCGATCCGCCAGTCCAACATCCCGGCCGCGTTCAACGTCCTCCTCGCCACCATCCGCGGCTTGGGCATTCAGATCGATCTGCGTGAGCCCGAGAACCTTGATGAGCGCAACTAACCGAGGCACCCATGTTTAAACGACAGAACAAGCCCGCGCAGTTCGACAAGATCTTCATTCGGGTCGCCTCGCCTGACGACATCAAGTCGTGGTCCCGCGGCGAGGTCACCAAGCCTGAGACCATGAACTACCGGACCCAGCGGTCCGAGAAGAACGGTCTATTTGATGAACGTATCTTCGGGCCGGAGAAGGACTTCGAGTGCTACTGCGGCAAGTACCGTGGCATCCGCTACCGCGGCATCACCTGTGAGAAGTGTGGCGTCGAGGTTACCCGCGCCATCGTGCGCCGCGAGCGCATGGGCCACATCGAGCTCTCGACCCCGGTCGCGCACGTGTGGTTCCTCCGCCAGGTCCCGTCCCGCATCGCGACCGTCCTCGGCATGCCCGCGGGCGACGTCGAGAAGGTTGTGTACTTCGCCGGCTACCTCGTCACGACCGTCGACGAGCGCGAGCGCGACCGCCTGCTCAAGGAGCTCGACTCCGAGCTCGCCGCTAAGGTGAAGGCCGCCCAGGACGAGAAGACCCGCGACGCGCTCCGCGTCCGCGCCGAGACCGCGCGCCGCGACATCGAGTCGCTCGTGCCGGGCGCCGTCCTCGACGAGCTCCAGTTCCACAAGTTCTCGCTCCGCTTCGGGCCGCTCTTCGACGCGAAGATTGGCGCGGAGGCTATCTACGAGCTCTGCCGCTCGCTCGACCTGCCGGCCCTCATCGAGAAGCTCGCCAAGGATCTCGCCGACGCCTCGGCCGCGACCCGCGACAAGATCGCCAAGCGCCTCTCGGTGGCCCGCGCCATGCAGCGCACCGGCGTCCGCCCCGAGTGGATGTTCCTCACCAAGATTCCGGTTATCCCGCCGGCGCTCCGCCCGATGGTTGCCCTCGACGGCGGCCGCAACGCGACCTCCGACGTCAACGACCTCTACCGCCGCGTCATCAACCGCAACAACCGCCTCCGCAAGCTGATCGACATCGGCGCCCCGGACGTGATTCTCCGCAACGAGAAGCGCATCCTCCAGGAGGCCGTCGACGCCCTCGTCGACTCCTCGATCAAGCACGGCAAGGAGGCGTTCGCCTCGGCGTCCGCCGCCGCCCGCCGCCCGCTCAAGTCGCTCGCCGACGCCCTCAAGGGTAAGCGCGGCCTCTTCCGCCAGAACCTGCTCGGTAAGCGCGTCGACTACTCTGGCCGTTCGGTCATCGTGGTCGGTCCGGAGCTTTCCATCGACCAGACCGGTCTCCCGAAGAAGATGGCCCTCGAGCTCTTCCGCCCGTTCGTCATCGGCAAGCTCATCGAGCGCGAGCTCGCCTTCAACATCCGCGGCGCCGGCCGCATGATCGACGACGCCTCTCCGGAGGTGTGGGAGGTCCTCGAAGAGGTGATTCAGGGCAAGTACGTTCTCCTCAACCGTGCCCCGACCCTTCACCGCCTCGGTATCCAGGCTTTCCGCCCGGTGCTCGTTGAAGGCAACGCCGTCCGCGTCCACCCGCTCGTCTGCTCGGCCTTCAACGCCGACTTCGACGGCGACCAGATGGCCGTCCACGTGCCGCTCTCGGAAGAGGCGCAGTACGAGGCCCGCGAAATCATGGCGTCCAACAGGAACGTCTTGAAGCCAGGTGACGGCGAGCCTATCCTCGCCGCCCGCCAGGACATCAACCTCGGCTGCTACTGGATGACCAAGAACGTTGCCGGCGAGAAGGGCGAGGGCAAGATTTTCCCTGGCCAGAACAGCGCCGTCACCGCCTTCGACTACGGCGCCATCTCCCCCCGCGCGCTCATCAAGGTTCGCGGCAAGGAAGACTCCAAGCTCGCGCCCTGGGCCGATAGCCTCCTCGAGACCACCGTCGGCCGCATCCTCTTCAACGAGGCGCTCCCCGACGACTACCCGTACGTCAACGACACCGTCGACAAGGCTAAGATGACCCAGATCGTCGACGAGATGATCGGCCGCTACGGCATCGACTCTGTTGCGCCGCTGCTCGACCGCATCAAGACCTTCGGCTTCGAGGCCACCACCCGCGCCGGCGTCACGTTCGGCATCGACGACGTCCAGGTTCCGAAGGGCAAGGCCGAGGTTGTCGAGCGCGCCGCCGCGAAGGCTGCGACCGTCGCCGACCAGCACGCCGAAGGCCTCCTCTCTGACGAGGAGAAGCTCCGCAAGATCGTCGAGATCTGGCACGGCGCCAAGGGCGAGGTTGAGAAGCTCGTCCCGCAGACCCTCGACCCGAACGGCTCTGTGTCTGACATGTGGAAGTCGGGCGCCCGTGGCTCGCTCTCGCAGCTGACCCAGATGTGCGGCATGAAGGGCCTCATCGCGAACTCTCGCGGCGAGACCATCGAGCACCCCGTCGTCTCGTCCTCCAAGGAAG
>JBILMG010000035.1:0-7650 GCA_044375695.1 Minisyncoccia bacterium
TCTTCCAGCCAATCTGGAGCGAGGCCATGACGTTCATTATCGCCTACCAAAAGCGCGCCCGCGCCGTGGTTTCGCGCGTCATCCTAGTTGGCGGCGGCGCCATGTTCCCGGGCCTCGCCTCAATTGCGGAGCAGAAGCTCGGCGTCGAGGTGCTGCGCGCCGACCCGTTCGCCAAAGTGTACGCGCCGGCGTTCCTCCAGGGCGTGCTGCGCGAGAACGGCATGGCCTTCGCCGGCGCTATCGGCATCGCGCTGCGCAAGCTCGAGCTGCTGTAGAGATTCTCCGAGCTCGAGCACCTGCCGCCGTCCAAAGAAAATGGAAGCACCAATTCAGGAAGGATCAGTTTTCGTCCGCATTCAGCTCGCGTTGGGAGAGCGGGGCAGGGCTCTGTCTGGAGCCGAGCAGGCGGCGCTCGATCAAGCCTCAAATCACGCCGGCTTTTCGCCCGAGGTCCTCGCGAACGTGCTCGAGGGCGCCGAAGAAGATGAGAAAACAGCCGCCGCCAGCCTGATCGCCCGCATTGTCGCCGCCGACTCTCGCGAGGGCTCAAAGCTGGCAGGGCAGCTGCGCGACGCGCTCGGCTTCTAGCCCCCCCGCAGAGAATGTTTCCAGCGGCGCGGCGCGGCCGGACAGGTGTGAATCTGCTGCTCCTCCCCGCAGCAAAGGCCGTGTATAATTTTTCCCCGTGAGCGACGTGCAATTCGAAGGCGACTCCCCGGTTTCGGCCCAGCGACTCCTCCCCGAGCGCACGGCTTCTTCTCCGGTGGTAACAGCCCTGGTTCGCGCGCGGGTGGTCCCGAGCGAGCGCGCGGCGCGCTTCGCGGTTATCGCCGTCGCCGTCCTCGGTGTCGGCGGAGCCTTCGCCTCTATTTATTTTTCCTCGCCGAACCGCGGCATCGCGGGGGTTCGCTACGAGGATCTCTCGGCCGCCGAACGCGCCCAGATCCCGGCCGCCGAGCGAGCCTACCTCGAGCACGTTAACCAGCTGCGCCAGGAGCGCGAACGCGCCGAACCTTCGGCGCAGCGTCCAAAATAGCCATGGGAAACTTTCGCCAAAAAACCGCCGCCGGCTTCACCCTCATCGAGCTCTTGGTCGTGATTGCCATAGTTGGCATCCTGGCGGCGGTCACCGTGCCCGCGGTTTCGAGCGCCCGCGACCGCGGCCAGTCTGCCGCCACTAGCGGGGAGGTCGCCGCTTACCAAGAGGCCTCCTCTATGTTCCTCGCCGCGACCGGCGCCTACCCGGTGCCCGACGCCGCCGACATACCGGGTTCCTGCCTCGAGTACGACGGTACGAGCGGCGCCCCCACGAACCCGCGTTTCTGCTGCGTGGCCGACCAGCCCTGCACCTACGCCGGCCGCACCCTCGCGCCGCTCTCGCGCGGCGCCTTCGCGCCAAACGGCGCGGGCGGGAGCCGCGCCGGCCTCCTCGGCGGTGCCATCGCGCGCCTCCCGCGCCTGCCGCCGCGCCCGATTGCGTCTGCCAGCCTGCAGTACCAGGGCGTCTTTCACTCCTGTAACGACGCCGCCTGCCAGCGGCCCACCGTCGCCTGGACTCAGCCAACCAGCTGCCCGTCAGGAATGACCAGAAACGGCGTGAGCGGCTTCTGCCAGGCCTCCATTGATCGGTCGGTCGTTAACGTCATCGGGCAAAGCGAAACCTACTGCTACAACGGCGTGGACGACGACGGCGACGACGACGTCGACTGCCTCGACTCTGACTGCGCCGCCCGCGCGAAGTGCGGGGCAGAGGACACGCAGGAGCGCTGCTTCGACGAGTTCGATAACGACGGCGACGGCGATTCGGACTGCAACGATTCGGACTGCGCCCTGATCGAAGGCTGCAACGACGTGGCATTCGAATCTGAGTGCGAAGACGGCGAGGACAACGACCTCGATGGCTTCGCGGACTGCGCCGACCTTGACTGCGACGGCTACTCCAACGAGGGCGGCCAAGAGTGCGAGGCCTACGAAGAGGTCAGCTGCACCGACACCTTCGACAATGACGGCGACAGCTTTGCCGACTGCGAAGACATGGGCTGCTCCGCCGCGCCCGCCTGCCGGCCGGCGTGCGTCCCGTCTTCTCTTAATGAATCCGACTGCTCCTTCCTCTCCGGTGACGAAGACTGCGACGGCGACCAGAACTGCGCCGATTCGGACTGCTCCTACCAAGGTATCTGCGGCGGCACCGAGGTTGGTTTCTGCAACGACGGACTCGACAACGACGGGGACGGCAGCTACGACTGCTACCCTGGAGACGGTGATTGTGTCGGCGGGCCCGAGTGCGAGTAGCCCGGGTGCTACCTGTGGATAGCGTCGCCGCGCCGAAAGCGCGGCGACGGCGTATAATTCGCGCAAGCAGATGAACGAGGTACGTACCACCTTCGTGCCGCGGCGCCCGACGCTAGCCGCCCCCCAGATCACCTCTTCGCGTGGTCCCGATTTCGTTGCGCTCTTGGCGACCTTCCTCTTCGTGGGCTCCGCGCTCGCCGCTGGCGGCGTTTACCTCTGGCGCTGGAACCTCACCCGACAGATCGAAGGGCAGGCCGCGCAGCTCGAGAAGGCCAAAGATTCTTTCGACCCTAAGTTCGTCGAGCAGGCGACGCTCCTCAATGACCGCATCGTCGCGGCTAACACCATTCTCGACGACCACCTCGCGCCTACCGAGCTGCTCGAGATCTTCTCGCAGTTCACCCTCAAGAGCGTAGCCTTCCAGTCTTTTACGGCGATTCACCAGGCCGACGGCGCGGTCGGGATTACCGCCACCGGCGTCGGCAAGACCTTCGAGTCTGTCGTGCTCCAGTCGGACTGGTTCGGCGAAGGTCCCGACGGCGACGGCGCGCGCCTCAAGGACGTTGTCTTCTCTCGCCTCGGCGAGAACGACCGCAAGGAGGCTACCTTCAACTTCGCGGCCACCATCCCCGGCGACCGCATCCTGTTCTCCCGCTCGATCACGCAGATTCCGGCCTCGCAGCCGAACGCGGCCGGCGGCCCGCAGCGTCCGACTGTTTCCTCGACGACGCCGGCTGTTGGCGCCCCGGCATCCTCGACCGCGCCGGTCGCCCCCGCGGCCCCGGGCGTCCCGGCAGCCGCTGCGCCAGGTGCTCCGGCCGGTGCCCGCACCGCTCCTCCTGGATCCGTGACTATCTAGTATGAAATCAAGCGTCATCCCCTTCATGCTCGTCGCCCTCGCGGTCACGCTCTTTGCCGCGGTCACGTACCCGGCTTACGTGGACGAAAGGGAAGGCGTCAAAGCGCTCCAGGCCAAGTACGCCGAGAACCAGCAGACCCTCGACCTCGCCGTCGAGCTCGCCGAGAAGCGCGACGACCTGCGCAAGCGCTACTCGAAAATTAAGGACGAAGAGCGCGCCCTGCTCGCGAAGCTCCTGCCCTCGACGGTCGACAACGTGCGCCTGGTGAACGAAATTTACGCCATGGCCAAGAAGTACAACGTCAGCATCAGCAACGTGGCGGTCGGCGAAGAAGCCGACAGCGACGAGCGGAAGGGTAACCGCGCCGCCGCCTCAGACATCGCCGGTCGCGGTCGCGGCTACGGCATCCTCCCGGTCTCTTTCAGCTCGAAGGCAACCTACGGCGGCTTCCAGGGTTTCCTGCGCGACCTCGAGCTGTCGCTCCGCCTGGTCGACGTGCGCTCTATCTCCCTCAAAACGACGGCGACCGGTGAGTACGACTGGACCGTGAAGCTCGACACCTACTGGCTGCGATAAGCTCCACTACCATGGGAAAAAAACGAGCCATCCTCCTTGTAGCCCTGATCGCCGTCCTCGGCGGCGGTGCCGCTGCCTACTTCATGGGCGGCACCGATAGCGGCGGCGGAGAATCCGTGCGGACCGTCAACGCGGCCGCGGGCGGCGCGAGCGCAACCAGCACGGACTCCTTGGTGGCGGAAATTACCGCTACCATCTACCAGATTGACCGCCTGCAGCTCGACTCTTCCATTTTTAACTCGGCCGCCTTCCGCGTGCTGCAGGACCGCACCCAGACCATTCCTCCCGAGATTCCGGGCCGCGAGAACCCGTTCGCGCCGCTCTACTCCGAGGGTCGAATGCCGGCGACCTCCAGCCCCCGCACCACGCGCCCTGCGGGTCAGGGCGGGCTCCTCGGCGGCCTCGAAACCCCCACCGTCGGCCGTCCCGGATCCGCTACGGGAACCGCCCCCGCGCTCCCCGTTCGCTAAGAGAACTCCCGGATGACATTCCTCGAGTTCCTGGCGGACAAGAAAATCATCGACGCCAAGCATCTTCCGCGCCTCGCGTCGGAAGCCGAGAGCGGTGCCGAGCCGCTCGAGAAGCTGCTCGCCCGCGCCGGCCTTTCGGCGGAAGACGTCCTCAAGGCAAAATCGGAGTACTACGGTATCCCGGTCCACCAGCTGGGGCAGGGAGCTATCCCGTTCGAGGTGCTGCGCTACATTCCGGAAGAGTCGGCGCTCCACTACCGCTTCGTGCCGATTTCGCTGGCCGAAGGTTTCCTCGAGGTGGGCATCATGAACCCCGAGGACATCGAGGCGCGCGAGGCGCTCAACTTCATTTCCACCAAAGAGGACGTCCCGTACAAGCTGTCGCTCCTCTCGGAAGACGACTTCGGCCGCGTCATCAACGCCTACAAAGGCCTCTCCGGCCAGGTTACCCAGGCGCTCGAAGAGCTCGCCTCGGAGGACATCCTCGACGACGACATTCTCGACGCGCCGCAGAAGGGCTCTATCAAGATCATCGAGGACGCGCCGGTCACCAAAATTGTCTCGACCATCATTCGCTACGCGGTCGAGGGCAACGCCTCCGACATTCACATCGAGCCGATTCGCGAGCGCATCCGCGTGCGCTTCCGCGTAGACGGCGACCTCAAGACCTCGCTCATGCTCCCGGCCAAGGTGCACTCGGCGCTGGTGGCGCGCATCAAGGTGCAGGCCAAGCTCAAGCTCGACGAGAAGCGTAAGCCGCAGGACGGCCGCTTCCAGGTGCGCATTCAGGAGCGCCGCGTCGACTTCCGCGTGTCGACCTTCCCGACCTACTACGGCGAGAAGATGGTGATGCGTATTCTCGACCAGGAGAAGGGCGTCCGCAAAATCGACGAAGTCGGCCTCACCGGCCGCCAGAAGGAGATGCTCCTGCGCGCGGTCGCCAAGCCCTACGGCATGATCCTCATCTCGGGTCCTACCGGCTCCGGTAAGACAACGACCCTCTACTCGGTGCTCGACCTCGTCGACAAGGAAAAGTACAACGTACTCTCGCTCGAAGACCCGGTCGAGTACGCGATCGAAGGCGTGTCACAGTCGCAGGTGTTCCCGGAAATTGGCTACACCTTCGCCACGGGTCTGCGCACCACGCTCCGCCAGGACCCGGACATCATCATGGTGGGAGAAATCCGTGACGGCGAGACGGCGAAGCTGGCTATTCAGGCGGCGCTCACCGGTCACCTGGTATTCTCGACGATTCACACCAACACCTCCTGCGGCATCGTGCCGCGCCTCATCGACATGGGCGTCGACCCGTACCTCATCTCGCCGACCCTGGTGCTCGGCGTCGCGCAGCGCCTCGTGCGCCGCAACTGCCCGGGAGCCGGAGAGGAGGAGAAGGTCGAGGGGGCGCTGAAGGCGATGATTGACGACCAGTTCTCGGACCTGCCCGAACAGTACCGCGCCGAGCTGCCGCCGATGGACTCGGTGCTCAAGCTCAAGCCCACCCCCGAGTGCCCGATGGGTACCCGCGGCCGCGAGGCGGTCTTCGAGATGTACGAAATGGACCGCGACCTCGAGTCGGTCATCCTCTCGAACCCTACCGAGAACGCGCTCTACGACTGCGTCCGCAAGAAGGGGATGACGACCATGCGCGAGCACGCGATCGTCAAGGCGCTCCAGCACGTCACCCCGTGGGAAGAGGTGGGCAAACTCTAAATCCGAACGGTGGTAGAATTCCAGAGCTAATCGAACCAACATGGCAGAAATGGACAACGTCGCGCCGGAGAAAAAAGACCTCGACCTGTCGGGTATCAAGGTGCTGCTCATCGATGACGATACCTTCCTTTTGGATATGTACGCGCTCAAGCTCAAGCGCTTCGGCGCAGAGCCTGTCGCCGCGGCTGGGGTAGAGGAGGCGCTCGCCAAGCTCGCCGACGGCTACGCGCCGGATATCGTGCTCTGCGACATCATCATGCCGAAGCTCGACGGCTTCGATTTCCTGCGCGAGATGCGCGCCAAGAATTACGTCCCGAATGCCACCGTCATTGTCCTCTCTAACCAGGGGCAGGAGACCGACCAGGAGCAGGCGGCCGAGTTCAAGGTAGACGACTACATTATTAAGGCGCTCCTCACGCCGTCCGAGGTGGTGGCGCGGGTGGCGGCAACGCACTTCAAGAAGCGCGCCCACTAAAACTATGGACTACCAGAAAGTTCTCGACGCGCTCATCGATACGGTCATCACGCGCGACGCCTCCGACCTGCACCTCTCGCAGGGCCGCCACCCGTCGCTGCGCGTGACGGGCGACCTCATCCCAATCGCGGCGCACCCGATCCTCACCAAAGAGGATACCGAGGGGCTCCTCTCGGCCATGATCGGCCCCGCGCGCATGGCGGACTTTCGCGCCAGGACCCAGTTCGATTTCGCCTACTCGTTCCGCGACAAGTTCCGCTTCCGCGGCAACGCCTTCATTCAGCAGGGGCACGTCTCGATCGTGATGCGCCTCATCCCGCGCCAGATCCGCACCATCGCCGAGCTCAACGTGCCGCCGATCCTCGAGACCTTTGCCCGCAAGAAGCAGGGCTTCTTCCTGGTGGTAGGTCCCGTCGGCCAGGGCAAGACGACGACGCTCGCCGCCATGATCGACCTCATCAACCACGAGCGTCCGGAGCACATCGTGACCATCGAGGACCCGATCGAGTACGTCTACGATCAGGACAAGGCCATCATCGACCAGCGCGAGGTAAAGATTGACGTGCCGAGCTTCGCCGAGGCGCTCACCGGCGCCTTCCGCCAGGACGTGGACGTCATCCTCGTCGGCGAGATGCGCGACCCAGACACCATCTCGGCTGCGGTGACCGCCGCCGAGACCGGCCACCTGGTGCTCTCGACGTTGCACACCAACAACGCCGCTCAGACCGTCGACCGCATCATCGACTCGTTCCCGGCGGCGCAGCAGGACCAGATTCGTCTCCAGCTGGCGAGCTCGCTCATCGGCATCTTCTCGCAGCGCCTCGTGCCGCGCATTTCCGGCGGCCAGATTCCGGCCTACGAGCTCCTGCTCAACAACTCGGCCGTCTCGAACCTCATTCGCGAGAAGCGGACCCACGAAATTGATACGGCCATCGAGACCGGCTCCGAGCAGGGCATGATCGACATGAACCGCTGCCTCTCCGAGCTGGTGCAGCGCGGCGAAATTTCCATCGAGACCGCCTACCAGTACACGCTCCGCCCGCAGGTCCTCGAGCGCTTCCTCTAGCGCCCGGCGTCCGTCCACAGCCGGCTAGCTTTCCGGCGGCGCACTCGCGCTACAATAGGCCTGTAACCAAATGCTGTACCGCTACCGCGTAGTCGAGCCGGGAGGCTCCGAGAAAGAGGGAACCATTGAGGCGGTCACCGTTGACGTTGCCATTGCGGCCCTCCAGCGCCGCGGCTTCGTCATTGTCGACATCGGCGA
>JBILMG010000069.1:0-7431 GCA_044375695.1 Minisyncoccia bacterium
CGGTCATCGCCGTCGTCATGATCGTCTGGGGCGCCATCCAGGTGTTCGGCGAGTCGGTGTGGGGCAAGACGCAGGGCAAGGCGAAGATCTGGAACGCGGTGTGGGGGCTGCTGCTCGCCGCCGGGTCCTTCGTGATCCTGCGGACGGTGAGCGAGAGCCTGGTGCAGGCGGACTTCGCGCTGAGCGAGAGCCTGGGGGCGGAGACGCAGGGGGTGGCGATTCAGTTCAACGATCTTGGTTCTGTGAGCAGCACGGATCTGACGGGGATTGACCGGAACGGGAACACGGGCAACCGTCCAGACGGGTACACGGGAACTCCTGGCGTTGGGCAGTGGGCTGGATTCACACCACCCCCAGGGGCGACGGCGGCAGAGCGGCTAGCAGCCGCTGCGCGGTACGCGGCAGACAACCACATAGGAAGCTGCGACGGCCCAGGCGGCGGAACCGTAGCCTGCGTCTACATGGGGCGGCAGATTTTAGATAATGCCCGCGTATCCTTCGGGAGCGGCACAAACTACACGCCCACCGCTCTTGGTGTCTTTGAGAGAAGCCCGAACTTTAGCGCCGTTCCGGGTGGCCTAGCCAACTCGAGGCCTGGCGACATTGTTATTTCCCCCACAGCAGACACCGGGCACGAGAATGGCGGCCCGGCAGGATCGGGAACAGGGCACATTGGATTCGTGGTGGGGAACGGAGGATCTTCTATCGTCTCAAACGGCAGCACCCCAAGATCGGTGGAGTACAACTACGACGCAGGTAGCTGGGGTAGGAGATTTTCCGATAACGGAATCTACGTCTTCCGCCCAAACTAGGGTTAGAATGGCGGCATGGCCCGAGGATTTCTCTTTGCTTTTATCGCCCTTGCGCCGGTAACCTCCTTCGCCAATGGAGCCGTGCGTTCCATCGCCCCCCAGAAAATCATCGACGCCGTCGGCGTGCCGAAGGGCGACGGGTTCGCGGGGTACCTCTCGGCCATGTACGGGGCGGGGGTGGCGGGGGTGGCGGTCATCGCCGTCGTCATGATCGTCTGGGGCGCCATCCAGGTGTTCGGCGAGTCGGTGTGGGGCAAGACGCAGGGCAAGGCGAAGATCTGGAACGCGGTGTGGGGGCTGCTGCTCGCCGCCGGATCCTTCGTGATCCTGCGGACGGTGAGCGAGAGCCTGGTGCAGGCGGACTTCGCGCTGAGCGAGAGCCTGGGGGCGGAGACGCAGGGGGTGGCGATTAGCGACCCCACGCTCGGCGACATCAACCGACCTAATCGCTACAGCTGGGCAGACCCGTTCGATAGCACCGGGTCTGGACCGAAGCAGACCGGCGCCTGGTCTGAGGTTAATACCTACTCCGAGCTTTCGGCTTGGCAGAAGGAGTACATGAGAAACATGGGTTACGACGGCTTGCTCGCTTCGGGAGGCACATTGAACGCCGACGGCACCTACACCCTGAATTCCCGCGTTACCGGCTACTGGGACGGTGACCCCGACACCAATGCCGGTAGGGGAGCATTCGGCCCTCTGCGGCACTACAGCGATGGCTCCTACGGCACCGCGGCGGTCGATCCGAGCGTTATTCCCTACGGCAGCATCATCGCGGTGAACCGGAATGGCTCGACCCAGTACTACGTAGCCGAAGACATCGGCGGCGCGGTGGTTAACCGCCAGGCTTCCGGAGGTACGGCTCCGGTTATCGATATTGCCACCCGAAGCTCGTGGGACGGCGGCTACCAGACGGTAACCGTGCACCCGTACACCGGAACAACGCCGTACACCTCTCTCACCCAAACCCAGAGAACGAACTACCTCAACCAGTCTGGGATAGGGAACTAAACGCGTAGTACAATTATCGCAGTGAACCGCCGGAGAATCTTCAACTGGGCACTCATCCTAGCCGGCGTCGCGCTCCTCGCGTGGCTTGTTTGGCTGGCACTTTCATTTTTCTTTGGAGGCAAAGACCTAGCCAAGCCGAGCTCGTGGGTTCCCTCTACCTTTTTTCCGGCGAGCGGCCCAGGCGTTCAGCCCGTAGACACCACCTCGACCACCACCGTATCCAACCGGAGAACGGTGCCGAAGCTTCGGCAGCTTTCCAACGTGCCAGCTTCCGGTTCGGTTTCTTTCGAGAAGGTATCTGGCGGCATCGGTCTACGCACCGCCGTCACCATGTTCCGCTGGATCGAGCGGGCTACCGGCCACATTTACGAAACCAGATCGGACGACACCACCAAAACCCGAATTTCGAACACGACCATTCCGGGTATCCAGGAGGCCTTCTTTTCCGACGACGGCCAGTCTGTTGTGGCCCGCTACCTACGAGACGACAACCAGACCGTCGAAACTTTGGTGGGAAAAATTGAGGCGACGACCGGCACCAGCGACAACGGCTACGTCTACAACGAAACCAAGCTCGTCACGCGCTTCCTAGAGCCCGGCATCCTGGCAGCGGGTGACTCACCCGAGCCCGGCTACTTTTACTCCCTAACCTCCCGAAACGGGGGAGCGGCGGTCACCCTACTTCCGTACGTCGCCGGCACTTCGACCATCATTTTCGAAAGCCCCCTATCCCAGTGGGTTGTCTCGTGGGCCAGCAGCACGCTGACGCTGCGCACGAAAGCCGACTCGGAGCACGCGGGGTACCTCTTCGAGGCAAACACCCGAACAGGGGAGACCCAGAAGCTGATTGAGGCCAGGATTGGTCTGACCTCGATTGTGAATCCTGCCGGCACCAAGGCACTATTTTCCGAAACCAGCGGCGGCAATATCCTTTTGTGGGTTAAGGATTTTTCGAACGGCACCGAGAAGCTTCTCGAGCTCAAAACCCTGCCGGAAAAATGCGCCTGGAGCCCTACCGAGGAAGACGTCGTTTACTGTGGCGCCCCAGACTTCTACGTGCGTGGCGCGTACCCCACGAACTGGTACCAGGGGCGTTTCTCTTTCGATGACAACATTTGGCGCATCGAAACCACCCAGGAGCGGTACGTCCTACTGGTAGACACCCGAGAGAACGAGGATACCTTCGATGTTTGGAAGCCTCAGGTTTCGCCGAACGGTAAATTCTTCACCTTCTTCAATAAGCGAGATCTCACCCTCTGGTCTCTGGATGTTTCGAGCGAGAGCGCCGTAGTTGCCCCAGAAAGCGGCGCGGCGGGAGCGGCGGTCGCCACTGGGACACCGGCAGCCTAAAGAGAAAGCCCGCCGATCGGCGGGCTTTCTCTTTAGGCTGCCGAGGAAGCCCTGAGCCGCCGCAGGTAGAGTTCCTGCGCGATGGTGAAAAGGCTGCCGACAATCCAGTAGAGGGGGAGGGCGGCGGTCACCGCGGCGCTAAAAACGAAGGTAAGTACCGGCATGAAGTAGAGGCTCATAGAGCGCATAGCCTTGGAAAAATCAGCCTGGAAACCCTCCGCCTGCGGCGTTTTAATCGACGAGAGCAGGAAGCGTCCGGCGAAGTGCTGCGCCACCGCTGCAATTCCGGCGAGCAGCAGGCTCTTGCCCCTAAGATCAATACCCCAGACAAAGGGGTCGACGGCGACGGTGAGGTTAGGAACGAAAGAGTAGAGGGCGTTTGGGTCAACAGCGTCAAAAGAGGCCGAAAAGATTGAGTACAGCCCAATAAAGATAGGAATTTGAATAAGAATCATCCCGAGCGAAGCGAACGGGTTAATTTTATTTTTACGGTAAACCTCCATGGTTTCGATGGCCATTTTCTGCTGATCGTCCTTATTCTTGGCGCGAATGGCATCCAGCTCAGGCTGAATCTCCTTCATTTTTATCTGAGAAATGAGGGCGCTCTTCGAGATAGGGAAGAGGGCGGAGCGTACCAAGATGGTGAGAATAACCACCGCGGCCGCCAGGTTTGCCCCGGGAATTAGGTGGAGGATGGCAACAATTGCGTTGTAGAGCGGCTCGTGAATAACCGCGTTGAATATGGCGCTCATTGGGGTTTAGTACTGTAGCACCCGAGGAGCTCAGATGCCTCCGAAACCAGGGTTTTAAAGTCTACCGAGAGAGCCTCTGGCCTGGCGGTGACAATTAGGTCGACAGAAACTTCCCCGGAAACAGCGGCAGCCCTGAAAGCCTCTCGGCAACGCCGTCGCACCCTGTTCCTGGTAGATGCGTCGGGGAAGTTTTTTTTGGGGGAGAGCACCGAGAACCTAAAAACCTTTGACGGTAAGGCTTTCCCAATAAAAATAGCGGTCCGGGCAACACGCCCGGACGCTACCACCTCTCCCAGCCGGGCAGTGCCGACACGAGAAGCCTTGAGACCCATTTCGAATTAGACGGTCGAGAGGCGGGCACGACCCTTACGGGCGCGGCGGAGCAGGGTGCGGCGGCCGCCCGGGGTGCGCTTGCGGGTAAGGAACCCGTGGGCTCGGGCGCGCTTACGCTTCTTCGGCTGGTAGGTCTGCGACATGCTTTTTCTTTTAGCGGTGGCATATTGCTAACACGCTAGAGGAGCTCGCACAAGCTTCCAGCTGGAACTGGGGGGATATAATGCTCCGGCAATGCAAGCAGCCCAGGAACACCGATCGCTTTGGGAAGGAGCCCTGTCCCAAATTGAAATTGAGGTTTCTAAGCCGAACTTTCGAACGTGGTTCAAGGAAACATCCATTGTGAGGATGGAGGAGGGGACGGTTTTTGTTGGCGTCCCTAACCCGTTCGCCAAAGATTGGCTGCAGACCAAGTTTCACCGCGTGATTCTCCGCTCGCTGCGCGACCTCGACGGCGCCGTGCGCGCGGTTGAGTACCTCATCATCAAAGAGGGTGCCCGCCGTGAAAATAGCCAGCAGATTCAAGCTGTGGCGCCGGTTTCCGCCGCCAGAGAACTCCCGCTAGCCGACCACTACGTCAACAGGGAAGACAACCTGAACCCGCGCTACACCTTCGAATCTTTCGTGGTGGGGCCGTTCAACGAGCTCGCCTTTGCCGCATCCCAGGCGGTGGTTCGCCAGCCGGGAATCGCCTACAACCCCCTCTTCATTTACGGGTCGACCGGTCACGGTAAAACCCACCTCATCCAGTCGATTGGCAACGCCATCAAGGCAACCCACCCCTCCAAGAAGATTTTCTACATGACGTCCGAGCGCTTTGCCGCCGACTTCTTCCAGTCGCTGCAGACGAACAAAATGCAGCAGTTCAAAGACCGCTACCGCCGCTTCGACGTGCTCATCATGGACGACATTCAGTTCTTCTCCAGCAAAGAGAAGACCCAGGAAGAGCTGTTCCACCTGTTCAACGCCCTCTACGACAGCAACAAGCAGATTGTTTTCTCGTCCGACAAGCACCCGAACTACATTCCGAACCTTGAAGACCGCCTCCGGTCGCGCTTCGGGCAGGGGATGATCGTCGATATTCCGAAACCCGACCTGGAGTCCAGGGCTATGATTCTCAAGGCTAAATTGGGAAATGCGAAGGTTGAGCTCGACGAATCAGCCATCACAGAGCTAGCGGAATCCCTCGACGGGAACATTCGCGAACTCGAGGGTGTGGTTAACAGCATCACCTGCCAAGCGGCGCTCCGCGGTCGCCCCCTTTCATCGGGAGAGGTTAAGGAGATTATGAGGACCAGCGCCCGGCCTAAAAAATCCATCTCGCACGAGGAGGTGGTTCGAGCGGTTTCCACCTACTTCGGCATAGACCCCGAGTCCATCGCCGACAAGACCCGCCGAAAAGAGGTTGTCCTACCTCGTCAGCTCACCATGTACATCCTCCGAAACGATTTCGGCATCTCGTACCCAACCATCGGCGACAAAATGGGGGGTAGGGATCACACCACGGTCATCCACTCCTGCGAGAAGATCAAAGAGGAGCTAAAGACCGACCACCACCTGCTCCACCAGCTCAACCAAATTCGGGCGATGCTCTAGGTTTGAGTTAGTCCTTGTTTTGGTTCGGGTAGGTTCGTCGTGAGGTGGATATGTGGATAAGCTGTGGATGAGCTGTGGGACTGGCTAGGGAATTTCTCGGGGAAAGCATCTGGGTAGCGTGGGGTTGGTTTTGGGGATTACCGGCAGGTGTCCCAGATCTCAACAGAATTTCCACATATGAACAGTTCGTCTCCACAGGGGGTGTCCCAGAAATAGGCTCACAATGAAGGGGAAAGGGGACATTTCCACATATCCACACCACCATAATCACTAGCTAATAATCTTAGTAACAAATAGAGTTAGAAAACTATGAAGGTCACTGTCGCTCGAGATCGATTCCTGGATAAGTTGGCGAAAGCCGAACGGGTGGTGGGGAAGAACCCATCCCTGCCGGTCTTGGGGTGCATCCTTCTGGAGGTTAAGGGGAAGCACCTGGTCATTCGGGCAACGAACCTAGACGTGGGCTTTGAGGCCTCTGTAGCCGCTCAGGTTGATTCGGAAGGATCGGTTGCGGTGCCGGGAGGGGTTCTGGCCTCCTACGTGCAGGGGCTCGGTTTTGAGGCGAAGCTGACCATTGAGCTCTCGGACGGCAACCTCCACGTTACCGGCGACCGTAGCGATACGACGGTAAAGGCGGTTCCCCACGAAGATTTCCCCGTTCTTCCCCAGCTCGAAGGTTCCCCTTTCAGCATCGAGTCCACCGATCTCGTCACCGGCCTCAAGTCTGTTTCCTACGCCGCGGCCGCGTCGACCATGAAGCCGGAGCTGGCCAGCGTTTACATTTACGGGGAAGGGGACAACCTGGTTTTTGCCGCCACCGACTCTTTTCGCTTGGCCGAAAAGAAGGTTTCTGTTCGCGGCGCTGGGGATTTCTCGCCGGTGCTCGTTCCGGCCAGGAACGTTGCCGAGGTTATCCGCGTTTTTGAATCTTCCCGCGAGCCAGTCGAGGTTCGCTCCGACAAGAGTCAGATCGCCTTTTCCGGCTCTGCTGGCTACCTCGCCTCTCGCGTCGTTGACGGATCGTTCCCTGACTACCGTCAGATTATTCCTCGCTCCTACAAAACCGAGGTTATCTGCCTAAAGCAGGATGCCCTCTCGGCGCTCAAGCTCTCGACGGTTTTTTCGGACAAGTTCAACCAGGTTACGGTAACCGCTGACCCTGCTGGCTCTCTGGCGGTTGAGACCAAGAGCGCCGAGCGCGGCGAGTCTCGCACCACGCTGCCCTCTACCGTTCGCGGTGAAGAGGTGCAGCTCTCGTTCAACCAGCGCTACCTATCGGACTGCTTCCCGTCGATTGATTCCGAAAGCATCCGCTTCCGCTTCGACGGCGCCGGACGTCCGCTGGTGGTTTGCGGGGTCTCTGACCCATCCTTCACCTACCTGGTGATGCCCATTAGCCGGTAACGCGCCGTCATGCAGGCTCTAAGCCTCCTGGTGGCTCGGTACGGGGCGCTCGCGGCTCGGACTAACGTTGTGCGCGACGCCGTCGCCAGAGCCATTGCAGAGGCGACTTCGGTTCGCGTGGAGCCGGGCGAGGTTGAGATTGGAGAGGGGAGCGTTCGGGTAAAGGTTTCGGG
>JBILMG010000036.1:0-7394 GCA_044375695.1 Minisyncoccia bacterium
GACGAGGGCGCCGAGGCGGCGGGGAAGAGCCGCGAAGCCCTCTTGGCCGAGGCGCCGAAAGCTCGCGACGGCTTCGTTGAGGTGCAGAAGGTTCTCGGCGGTCGCGGCGGAGAAGCGTAGGAAAATTCGATGGAAGATCTGACAAAGCTATCGCTCGCCGAAACTGTCGAAGGCCTCCGCGCCAAGAGATTTTCCTCGCGTCAGGTAACGGAGGCCTACCTCGACCGCATCGTCGCCGAGAACGGCAACCTCAATGCCTACCTCGAGGTTTTCGAGGACGCGCTCGCGCAGGCCGATCTTGCCGATGCGCGCATCGCGGCAGAAGGTGACGCCGCGCCCGCGCTCTGCGGCGTGCCGATTTCCGTTAAGGACAATATTCTTGTTGCCGGGCGCCGCGTTTCCGCCGCCTCAAAAATTCTGGAGGGCTACCGCGCGCCGTACTCGTCCGCCGTTGCCGAGAAGCTTGCCGCTGCCGGCGCGGTGCTCCTCGGACGCACCAACATGGACGAGTTCGCCATGGGTGCCTCGACCGAGACGTCGGCCTACGGCGTCACCCGTAACCCGGTCGCCCCCGACCGCGTTCCTGGCGGCAGCTCTGGTGGCGCCGCGGCGTCCGTAGCGGGAAGCCTGGCCGCCGGCGCGCTCGGGTCTGACACCGGCGGCTCTATTCGCCAGCCGGCGGCTCTCGTCGGCGCGGTCGGCTTCAAGCCGACCTACGGCGCGGTCTCGCGCTACGGGCTCATCGCCATGGCGAGCTCTTTCGACCAGATTGGGCCAATCGCGAAGACCGCCGAGGACGCCAAGATTATTTTTGACGCTATTCGCGGGCAGGATGTCCGCGACCTCACCACCGCCGCAAAAATCGAGGCGCGCGAGGCGAAGGTGGTTGGCGTGCCGAAAGGTTGGGAGGTCGGCGTCGACCAGGACGTTCGCGCCAATTTTGAAAAAACGCTGGAGCGCCTCAAAGCTGACGGCCTCGACGTGCGCGAGATCGAGCTGCCCACCCTCGCCTCCGCGCTCGCCTGCTACTACATCCTGGTGCCGTCCGAGGTTTCCTCGAACATGGCCCGCTTCGACGGCGTGAAGTTTGGCCAGCGCGTCTCGGGGAAAGACCTGCTCGATACCTACAAGAAAACCCGCGGCCAGCTTTTGGGTGAAGAGGTGAAGCGCCGCATCCTGATTGGCGCCTACGCGCTCTCCGCGGGCTACGCCGACGAGTACTACCGCACCGCGCTCCGCGCGCGCCGCGCCATTGCGGCCGACTTCGCCCGCGCCTTTGAGTCGGTCGACGTCATCGCCACCCCGACCTCGCCGTACCCGGCCTGGAAGATCGGCGAAAAAATTGAAGACCCGCTCGCCATGTACGCCGCCGACATTTTCACCGTCGCCGCGAACGTGATCGGCGCCCCCGCCATTTCTGTGCCAGACGGCGCCGTCACCCGCGACAGCGCCTCGCTCCCGACAGGCCTCCACCTCGTCTCGCCCCGCTGGACCGACGACTCCCTGCTCGCGCTGGCGTCGCGTTTTGAAAAAACGCGAGCTGCCTAGATTGCCGGTCTGCGCCTCTCGGGCAAGGCTCACCTCGGCGTGGGTTTCTTTGACAAATAAAGATTTTATAGGTAAAAGCGTCTTCGAGCTGACGCCTTAAAAACGTCTGAACCCTCAAAACAAAAAACAAAAAATACAAATACAAGAAGCTTATGGCTGATCCAAATATCAAAGACCTGGTAGTCCTGCCGGGTCAATTCGCCTTTGTGGGCGACAACTCGAAAGGGAACATGACCGTCCTCGTGGGCCCAATGCAGCGGAGCCTCGGCACCACCGAGCTGCCGTATTTCTGGGATGCCAGGAAGGGGGACTTCGTTCCCTGTACCGGCGGAAATGCAACCCTGCCGTTCGTGAAGGTTCCTCAAGGCCACTACGTGGTGCTCGAGAATCCCGCGCCGGAAGGATCAAAGCTGACTCCGGGGCAGCCGATGGCCGCCATCGACATGCAGATGGGGCGCCGTATCCACATGGAAGGCCCCATGGCCTTCCCGCTCTGGCCAATGCAGAGCGTCACCATCATTCCCGGGCACAGCCTCCGCACCGATCAGTATGTGCTGGTCGAAGTGGAAGACGAAAATCAGGCCAAGGTGAACGTGGGTAAAGGAATTACCTTCCGCACGGCTAGTTCCGGCGCTGGGCCTCAGCTGCCTAATCCAGCTTCTGGTGAGGCTGGCTCAGAGTCTCAGGGAGCTCAGGCTCCGCAGCTTCCTCAGGCGGACGCGCGCCCGACGTTCCCGACAACGCTGGGGGAGCGATTCATTGTGAAGGGGACAGAGGTTGCCTTCTACATGCCGCCGACCGGGTACCGGGTTATCCCGAACGAGTCCAATGAGTACGTGCGCACCGCCGTGTCTCTGGAGCGCCTCGAGTACTGCACCCTTCTCGACGAGAACGGGCAGCGTCGTATCGCGAAAGGTCCCGAGGTCGTGTTCCCGCAGCCTACCGAGAGCTTTGTTGAGATCGAGCAGCCTGGCGGGCGCAGCACCTTCAAAGGGCGCGCCTTCGAGCTGGACGAAATCAAGGGGCTCTACATCAAGGTTACCCAGGACTACAAGGAAGAAGACGGAAAGCAGCGAAGGACCGGCGACGAGCTCTTCATCACCGGCCGCGAGCAGCGCATCTACTACCCACGCGTTGAGCACGCCATCATCAGCTACGGCAAACAGATGGTGCACTACGGGATTGAGATCCCGCGCGGCGACGGTCGCTATGTGATGAATCGTAAGACCGGAGAAATTCGCCTCGTCAAAGGCGAGACAATCTTCCTGCCTGATCCGCGAGACGAAGTCATCGTCCGCCGCGTTCTGTCCGACCGTGAGGTGGCGTTGCTCTTCCCGGGCAATGAAGAGGCACTCGAGGTGAACCGTACCTTCCGCGCCGCCGCCGGTAAGCAGAGTTTCCTCGAGGTAGCTGCTCCGCCTGAAGCTTTGATGCGTCGCGGCCTTGCGGCGAGCACGCAGAGCTTCGATCGCGGCACCGGCTACACTCCTCCGCGGACGATTACCATCGATTCGAAGTATGACGGAGCCGTGCGCGTGCGCACGTTCCCCGGCTACGCGATCATGATCGTCAACGGCGAAGGCAAGCGCCGCATCGTCAAGGATGGCGACGTCACGCTCCTCGAGTATGACGAGAAAGTGCACAGCTTCTCGCTCTCCTCGGGCACGCCAAAGAGCGACCTGCGTCGCGTGGATGGCGTCTACCTGCAGATTGGCAACAACACGGTGTCCGATGTGGTCGAGGTCGAGAGCAGAGATCTCTGCGCTGTCCGCCTCCGCGTCGCCTACCGCGTGAACTTTGAGGGCGACAAGCCCGAGAAGTGGTTCGCGGTCGAGGATTACATCAAGCTACTCACCACGAACCTGCGCTCGATGCTGCGAGCCGCGGCCAAAACCCGCGGCATCGTCGAGCTTCAGCAGATGGTCACCGAAATTGTCCGGGACACGATTCTGGGCAAGTCCGGCGGCGAAGCCGGGCGGCCTGGTCGGAAGTTTGACGAGAACAACATGCGCGTCTACGACGTGGATGTTCTGGACTGCGAAATCACCGACCCGCAGATTCGCGATCTCATCGACGCAGAGCAGAGAGCCGTGTTCACGCACGAGCTCAGGCTTGGCCAAATTGCTCGCGAGACTCTGCTTGCCAAGTCTCAGGAAGACGCGGCTCAGCAGGCACTCGAGCTCAAGGCGGCAACCGCTGCTAAGAAATCGGGCACCGAACGGGCGCGCATCGAGCAAGAGGCCGCAAATGTGGCCTTGGCCCAGAAACTCGAGGCAGACCGTGCCGCCGCCGAAGCTGACGCTAATCGCAGGCAAGCCGAAGCTGATCTCGTTGCCAAGCAGAAGCTCGAAGAAGGCCTAAAGGCCATCGAAGAGCTGAGGCTCGAGCTGAAGAAGGCTGCCGACGATCACGAGACCGAGGTCAAGAAAGCTCGCGTCGCCATCGACGTCGATGCAGACGAGAAACGTCTCAAGGCTATGGGCGACAAGATTGCCGAGGCTCTCACGCACAGCGCCAACGCTGCCGCCATGAAAGATGCTTTGGCAAGCTTCAGCTTCCCGGTTGCCGGAGGCGAAAACATGGCCGCCGTCCTCAGTCGAGCCTTCAGCGGAACTCCGGCCGGTGCCTGGGTTGCCGGACTGCTCAACCAGGTGTCTGCCAAGAAGGGCGAATAGTTCGGGTTCGTAAAGATAAATCGGCGCCACCCCACGGGGTGGCGCTTTTCTTTTGCCTATTTCCGGGCGCGCCCTTGGAGCTAGCCGCGCGCTTTGAGAGAATCCGGGGGTAAAATCCCCGAATGGCCGACGACAAGAAGAAAGACTCTAAAGGTCCTCCTAAAAAGGACGCGAAACCAGCTGAAGGCGGCGGGGGAATCGACACGCTCGGTTTGGTGGTTGGTCTGGTCGGCGCGCTCGTCTTCGTCGCCTACGTGCTCTCGGGGCGTAACCTCTCGTCGGGCGAGGAGCTTCCCTCGTGGGGCGAGCTCCTGTCCGGCAAGCACGCGCCCGAAGGTTCGCCGCTCAATCCCGGAACAGACGCGGCGCCAGAAGACCCAATCGAAATTGGCGCGACGGTGGTGAACGCCGAAGAGGCGGTGGTTCGCGTCGATCTATCCGGCGCGGCGATTGCCGGCCGCCAGGAGGCGCGCGTCAAAGGGGTAATCAAGCAAGGGCCGGTGACGGCGTTCGGCCAAGAGTGGTACTTCGTCGACTACCCGGAGGCGCCGGACGGATGGGTCGCCGCTTCCTCGGTTACGCCGAACGTCGGCGCGTACACCGCGCTGCACATTGTCCCCATCCTCTTGGACTTTTTCAGGCCGATCGCGATTGGCCTGGCGCTCGCGGTAGGCATCCTCATCGCGGCGCTCTGGTGGAAGTCGCAGAAGCAGGAGCAGCTCGCCGAGAAGCGGTCCGCCGAGGCCTACCGCGCCTACCTCGCGCGCACCGGGCGCGCCCCGGTTGCTCCGGTAGTTCCCGTAGGCGCCCCCGACGGTGCGGCGCCGGCAGGACTCCCGACCGGCGCGTCGGACATTCCCGCCGAGTGGGGGTGGGGGAGCCCTACGCCGAAGCCTCCGCGCGAGAACGAGCGCTGGGTTCACATTCTTGGCTTGCTGTCGTCGAGCACCACCAGCGAGTGGCGGCAGGCAATCATCGAGGCGGACATCATGCTCGAGGAAATGCTTCGCGCGATTGGCTACGACGGTGTGTCGATTGGCGACATGCTCAAGAACGTCGATCCGGCGGACTTCGTCACGCTCGAGAAGGCTTGGGAAGCGCACAAGGTGCGCAACCAAATCGCGCACCGCGGCATGGATTTCCGCGTAGACCGCAACGCCGCCGAGCGGGTCATCAAGCTCTACGAAGACGTGTTCCGCGAGTTCAACTACCTCTAGCGAGGCGCCAGGTCTCGGCTGCGGCTAGGCAAAACTCAATCGCTGTACAGGTGTACCGCTTCTTTCGTTTTGCCGTCGCCTCGCTCGAGACTGACGCCTCGCTCACGCGAGGCTAAGACTGAAAAACTTGGCACCTTGCCAACTGGTCTATTAAGGGGTAAATTACTACCTGTTGCGAATTGACATCGCGGGGAAGAGTAACGGTTGCTCGCGAGGCTCATAACCTCGAGGAGGTGGTTCAATTCCACCCCCCGCAACAAGCAGAGAAAAACACCGCGTTAGCGGTGTTTTTCTCTGCTTGTTGCGGGGGAGGAAAGCGCCTGCGCGCTTTCCGTGTGGAATTGAACGGGCGGAGCGTTGCCGCGGGGCCTTATCCGCGGCCGCGAGCCGGGGTCGCGAACACTTAGCCGTTTGGCGCTCTGGCAAAAATTCAAGGAGCGCCAAATCGGCTTAGTGATTCGTGACTCAGTTCCTCCCCGCAACACGCAAAGGAAAAACCGCCCACGTGGGCGGTTTTTCCTTTGCGTGTTGCGGGGGGCTTTCCGTGTGGAATTGAACGGCCGCAGCCTTACCGTGAGCGGCCGAGCGTAACGAGGCGCAGAGCGGAGGCGAGGCGGGGTCGCGAACACTTAGCCGTTTGGCGCTCTGGCGACTGAATCAAGGAGCGCCAAAAAGCTTAGTGACTCGTGACTCAATTCCTGCCCGCGAGCGCTCAGGCTTTTGGAATCCGTAAAAAAGAAAATCCCCGCGTTGAGCGGGGCGGTAGCTATTCTTGGTCTGCGTCTCGTGGGTGCGTCTGCGAGCCCCTGGCAACGGCGTCTGCGATGGCTCTGGTGTTGACCCCGGCGTTGAGCTCGGTCGGGACGCTCACCGTCAGCGGCACCCCCACCAGGACGGCGGCCAGGTTGGGGCCTACCGCCTGTATCGAGAGATCGTGCTTGCGGAGGCCGTCGAACAGTCCTTGCAGCTTCATGCTCACGCTGAGCTCTGCGTTGATGAGGTTCGCGGTTTCTGGGGTCGGCGCGCATTCGGGCAGACTCAGCTGAAGAATTTCGATGCCCCAGCTCTTCGCCCGCTCCTCGACCCGCTTCTTGAGCTTCTCCGACATGTCGGCCGCGGCGCGCAGGTCTTGGTGGTTTAGGTGCTCGAGCTCTTCTTTGATTGCGGTCATGCACAGATCGTCGATCGAGCTGTTCAGGTCCGAGATTTCGAAGAGCGCGTTGTACACGTCGACAACCCTGAAGATGACCATGCCGGCGACGCGGTACACGAGGCCGTCTTTGAGCGTGATCCGCTGCTCGGGGAAGCGGTAGCTCTGCTGCCGCACGTGGTGCGACACGATGCTCTCGACGAAGGGGATTATCAGGGTGAATCCCGGCTCGAAGATTTTGGGTTTTCCGTCGGGCGTTTTAATCACGCGGCCGAACCGGAGCTTCACGCCGCGCTCGCCTTCGCGGACAAATTTGAACGCCTTAAAGGCGCCGGTCAAAGTGGCAATGATTGGAACTAGGGTTTCGTAGGGTATGTCCATAGGTATTTAATTTTGAACGCAGAGCGACGCTCTGTCGGGAAACTATGCCCTATCACTTCCAAGGTCAATTCCCGCCAATTTAGCTTAGGGAAATTAAGAGCGCGCCGCCCAGCCGGGCGGCGCGCTCTTTTGTTGGTCCCGGGAGCTGACCTCGGTCACGAATCACTAAGTCTTTCGGAATCCTCTGTTTGTCGAACGGATTCTGAAAGCCTAAGTGTTCGCGACCCCGGCTCGCGGCCGTTGGCCGCCAACGGCATCGCTGCGGCTTTCCCCCGGCCTCGGTCACGGGTTACTAAGTTTTTTGCCAGCCTTTGATTTCTCGAACGGCTGGCAAAAACCCAAGTACCCGCGACCCCGGCTCGCGGCCGTTTCGCTTCTCGCTACGCTCGGGTGCTCACGGCATCGCTGCGGCTTTCCACCCCA
>JBILMG010000037.1:0-7370 GCA_044375695.1 Minisyncoccia bacterium
CGCCTCAGCTCTTCGTCGAGGAGCCTCTGCTCGATTTCGTCGAGGCGAACGCTCGCGACAATCTCGAACCCCTCAACCTTCGGCCACTCGAGAGCTTCTCCGATGAATTGAAGGAAGGGGGCGCCTTTAAGGCTGGCGGGTTCAATTAGTAGTGCTTTTTTATTCCACATTTTTTGAATTGGGTTCGAGGAGTAACTACAATAAATGATTGTATTTGTCAAAAACTCCCCCGCGTCGACGGCCGGTTTGACTTTCGCGTCCATCGGCGCGATATTCCAAACACATGGACGCCAACCGCGAGCGAGCAGCCAGACCGGCGCTCCTCGTCATTGTGCGGCACGCCGAGTCCGAGCGGAACGCAGCCAAGAAAGACGCCACCTACTTCGCCGACGAGGCCGCGCGGAGCAAAATTAAGGGCATCGGCGACCACAAGATCGCCATCACCAAGGAAGGCAAAGCCCAGGCGCGCCGCACCGGCATCGCCCTCAAAAAGCGCTTCGGCGCCTTCGACTACGCCTACACCTCGGGCTACCGCCGCACCGAAGAGACGCTGGAAGGAATCCTCCGCGCCTACACGCCCAAGGAGCGCCGCGCCACCGAGGTGCGCCGCAACCCGTTCATCCGCGAGCGCGACCCCGGCTACACCTACGACATGACGCAAGAAGAGGCCGAGCGCCACTTCCCCTACCTGCGCGAGTACTGGCAGACCTTCGGCGGCTACATGGCGCGCCCGCCCGGCGGCGAGAGCCTGGCGCAGGTTTCGGAGCGCGTGTACCTGTTCCTCAACGCGATCTTCCGCGACCGCGGCGGCAAGAAGGTGCTGGTGGTGACGCACGGCGGCACGCTGCGCTGCTTCCGCGCGCTCCTGGAACGCTGGGGCTACGAAGAGGCCACCAGCTGGCCCAAGGGCCAATCGCCCAAGAACTGCGGCGTCACGACCTACCGCCTCAACGAGGCCAAAGGGCGGCTCGAGCTAGAGGACTACAACCGGGTTTACTGACCCGCGACGGGAATCGGACAAAAAGAAAAGCGCCTCGGGAGACGCTCGGGTTAAGGCTGGTCGCTCAGCGACGGGGCACTCGGCTACGGAAATCTGCGAAGGTCACCTCGCACTGGTTTAGGTCGGCGAGCCTTTTGACGACGCGCCGGTTGCGGATGACGACCGCGACCTCATCGTCGCCGTCGACGTGCAGGTGCGCCTCGCCGCCAACGATGGCGATGACCAGGGTGTTCGCCGTTCTGGCGCAGGCCCCAGCCCAGCTCTTGATCGAGCCTATTTTCGTGAAAGAAGGTACGGTTACCATATTCATTAAATTAACACTTAATTTAAGTAAGTCAATTTTACGCCTTCCGAACAGTCGTGGGCCGCTAATTTGACGACCTGAATAGAAAGTGTTTGTTTCTTCCAAGAGATCTGAACCCCAAAACCTATGTTCGACAGCAAAATACGCGAGGAAACCCTCTTCGCCCTCCTCAGGCTACCCGTCCCCGTAATCCCAATTTACGAAAACTTTGACCGCAACCTCTACGGGCGCATCCGCGACTCACTGCTCTTCTTGGCCACGCGCGGCAACCCGCGCGTCATGCTCCAAATTGACTCGCGGGGCGGCGACGTCAACGCCGGGCTCGACATCTACGACCTGCTGATGCTCTACCCCGGCGGCTGCGACGGCCTCGTAATCTGCAGCGCCGACTCGACGGGCGCCGTCGTCCTGCAGGCGTGCCGGAAACGCCTCTGCGCCCGCCACGCGGGCGTGCTCATACACCACATTTCGCGCCGGAGCGTGGCGCTGGATGACATCGTGAGCGACAGCGGCGTCAAAAAGACTCGCGCGAGCATGAAGGCCACTCAGGAACGCCTGTACACAATCCTCTCTGGGCGTACCGGCCGCACCGTCGCCGAAATCCGCAAGGCCTGCCTCAAAAACGAAACGATGCGAGCCGAAGAGGCGCTCGCGTTCGGCCTCGTCGACGAAATCATCGACGGCGAGCTCCGCTAGAATCCGCCGCCGCGCAGCTCACGCTGCGCGGCTTTTCTTTTTCGGCCTATCGCTTATTTTTTGACCTTTCGCCTGAAAGGTGTTTGTTTTGAGGGGACATGAACTTTTCTTCCCTACCCCAATGGCTCTCGCCCGGCTGGATTATCTTCTACCTCCTCATCGGAATGTGCTTCTACCTGTACGGCCACTCGCTCGCCGTGAAGCGGCACGAGGAAGCCTGCCGCGAGGCCGAGCGTAGCTGGCGCGAAGTGCGCGGCACCGTGTTCTCGATGGCCAACAACTCTGCCCTACCGCAGGTTGTCGTCGAGGTAGCCAAAGGCCCTCTTTGCGGCCGCTACCGCGTGGAGGTGACCGCCCAGATGCGGCACGGCCTCTCTATCGGCCAGGAGCTCATCTGCCGCGTCGGCCGCCACCCCGGCGACCGCGTCAGCGCGCCGCTGCGCTGCGTGATCGAGAGGGTTCTCTAAACAAACACCGCCCCAAGGGCGGTTTTCTTTTTGCGGACAAGCAGCCCGAAGGCCCAGATTGGGCCTAGCTGCCAGGCAGCGCCTCGAGAGCCTGACGCAAAGCGGATACTTCAATTTGGGAATTGTTCTTCTTGGTCCATGCGTCTACACAGCAGCAAGGAAAAAATGTGTCAAAAAATGCCCGCACGGACGAGTCCGTATCCATGGCAATCACACCGACATACCAGCCGTACCGATAGCCGCCTTCCTCTCCGTGTTCAGGCTCCTGTGGGCGCACTCAAAACCAGGGATGGAGGCCGCGGTGAGACGAGCCTGCTAGAAACTCCAGATCTTTTCGTATCCGAGCCTGGCGAGTTTCTCTGCCCGTTTTGCGATTAGCTCCTTGCCCCAGCCGACGATCTCGGAAGAGTGGTCCTCGATGAATTTATGGAGGTACGGAAGATTATTCGTATAGGTAGGCTTCCCCTTAATCAGCTCAATCTTCTCGGCTGGGGAAAGGCTGCCCAGTTCAGAATTAGTGTGCCGCGCGATTACCAGGAGGTTTCCGATGTTGTCTATTGCCTCAATAAGATCCTTGTCCGGGCAGCTCTTTTTGAGTTTTTGGGGCAGCACATGCTCAATGTTGAAGTTCTTTTTTTGAACACTCGGGTCTGGAAAGAAGATGCGGGCACGCTGACCACCCTTCGCGCCAAATAGGTTGTTGTTGATACGATCGAAGATATAGCAGATAAGGGCAATAGAATCCTGACCATAAGCCACCGTAGTGAAGTTTGAGACAAACTCCTCCTTGGTCGCGAGCCGGCTTTTGAGTGCTTTTTTAAGGTTGGCTGCAAGCGTCTTAAATTCACCTGAATTGAAGTCTCTGGCGTAGTCGGCATAGAGTTTTTCAACCTCATTGCCTACGCGCTCACAGATGACGTTATTAATGAAATGGTACCGCTCAAAGGTATCGAAGAGGCTCATCAAATCCGCGGGATTCCGATCGCTGTTCCGCCTGTAGGACTGGACCGCTGAGTAGAGCAGCGGGTAGAGCTGAGTGATACGAAAGAGCCTAAGCGCCTGGAGCGCATCGATCAGGCGTCGAGAGTAGGACTCATTGACTGCAACCTCTTCTAAGCCGTTCTCCTTGAGATACGTATCGATGTCTGTGTCCCCACCATCTCTAATAAGCCAGTAGAAAAGCGAGAAATCTTCGAGCTCATCCACGAAAGTTTCAGGTCGATGCTCGCGACAGTAATCACGCATTCCACGATAGAGATCTGATTTACGCACGTAACCATTTTTAGACACCCAGAAATATTTGAGCATTCTGAGGGGGGTGTCTCCAGAGTTCTCGATGATGTCAACCCAACGCTCCTCGATGTCACTTGTGTCTATCTGCGCAAAAAGATGGTTCTTAAGCAGATCGGCTACATCTAGGGGGATGCCTCGAGCATTCATACGCTCAAAGATGTCGAATGCTTGCGAGGTATTCTCGATGTCGATGCGCACAAAATAAGCCTCGTAGAGACTCTTAACGAACGCCTTAAGATCTTCGGGCTCCATTTGCGCAACCTCGCCAATGAAGTACTCGATGAGAGGCCTAACCCTATTTGCCTGACGCTTGACCGAGCGCCCGCCAAGACGATCAGGATAATCCCCCGCCCAGCTCTCCTGAGAGACATGGCGGTACATGTCTGAGATTGATCGCGAGACAACGAGCCTCTGGTCTTGATACGCGCCAGTGATAGGGTCTTTGAAGGCAATCTTCTCCTGGATTGCGGCCGCATATTGCGAATCAGTCTTCGCCATGACCTGGCGGCAGGCGATCAGGAGAAGGCTTATTGTCGTAATACGCTGCTGACCATCAATAACCGCAATACCCTCGTGCTCCCCCGAGACATCAAAGATAACGGTACCGAGGAAAAGGTGGGAGCTGGGGTCAGCAACCTTGGCCTTGATATCTTCAATTAGCTCAGACGCCTCGTTTCTTCCCCATTTAAAATTTCGCTGATATTTAGGGACGACAATTTTTTTCTTTGAGCAGAAGAGGTCGAGTATCGTCTCCGGGTCAGGATTCAAGACCTTGCTCATTTTTTCCTTGATTAGTACCCCTTCAGGCGCTCCGCCTTCTCGTGCTGGCGGATCTTCTCGTGGGCCTTGGCCTCGATCTGGCGAATGCGCTCGCGGGTGACGCCGAACTGCTTACCTACCTCTTCAAGGGTGTGCTGAATGCCGTCCTTGAGGCCATGGCGCAGCTCCAGAATTTCCTTCTCCTTGTCGGATAGGTCGTTGAGGATTTCCTTAACCTGGTCGGCGAGGATGCGGCGGGAGGCGTCCTGGTCGGGCGACGGGAGCTTGTCGTCGGCAATGAAATCGCCGAGGACGGACTGCTCGGAATCGGAGTCGCCAACCGGGCTCTCGAGGGAGACGGTGGACTGATCGATCTTCTCGATCATGTGCACCTTCTCGACTTCGACGCCCATTTCGATAGCGATTTCCTCCGGCATCGGCTCGCGGCCGAGGTCCTGCGAGAGGCGGCGAACCACCTGCTTGTACTTGGCGATGGTCTCGACCATGTGCACCGGCACGCGGATGGTGCGGGACTGGTCGGCGAGCGCGCGGGTGATGGCCTGGCGAATCCACCAGGTAGCGTAGGTGGAGAACTTGTAGCCCTTGGTCCAGTCGAACTTGTCGACCGCCTTGAAGAGGCCGAGGTTACCTTCCTGGATGAGGTCGAGGAGCGTGAGGTCCGGGGAGCGGTTCACGTACTTCTTGGCAATCGAAACCACTAGGCGGAGGTTGGCCTTGGCGAGCAGGTTCTTGGCCTCCTCGTCGCCGGCCTGAATGCGGCGCGCCAAGTCCTTCTCGTCGGCGGCGGTGATGAGCGAGTACTTGCCGATCTCCTTAAGGTAGATCTGCACGGAGTCGTAGCTGCCGCCCTCGCGGCCGCCGTAGAGCACGCGGGTCGGGCCCTCGTCCTCCTCCAGGTTGAGCATGCCGCCGCCCTCGAGCACGTCGACGCCGGCCTGCGAGAGGCGGCCGTAGAGCTCCTCCAGGAACGCCACGTCCTCCTCGATGTTCGGGAAGGACTTCAGCAGCTCGTCGTAGGTGACGAAGCCGCGGGCGCGCCCCTTCTCGATGAGGTTGTGCGCCTTGTGCTCCCACTCGTTCTGCTTGCGCGAGCGCTTCGGGGCCGGAGCAGCCTTCTTGGCGACGACCTTCTTGGGGGCCGCGGCCTTTTTGGCGGCAACCGGCTTAGCCGCCTTCTTGGCGACCGGCTTCTTCGCGACAGGCTTCGCGGCCTTCTTGGCGACCGGCTTCTTCGGGGCAGCTTTGGCGCGCTTGGTGGACATCTGGTTGGAGGTTTTTATGCGGACCGGGTACGAGGCTGGTAATCTAAAACGGACGCGACGTCAAGGCAAGGCGCCGCGCGTCGATTTCTGTAGATTGGACATCTCGCGCAGTTCGTCTTCGGATAGCTCGCCGGCGCGCAGCTTGGCGCGGAGCGCCGAGAGGCGCGCGAGGCCGCGCTGGCGCGTGGCGGCCAGAAGGAAGTCGTCGGCCGCGCGCTTGGAGCTCTCGGGGCTCGCGCCCGAGGACGGCGCGAAGCTGTGCTCGACCGCGAACAGCCCCGCCTCGCCTGCCGCCTCGGCTTCGGCTTCGGCTTCGGCCCACGCCTCGTCGCCGAGCTCGGCTTTGGCGCGCGCCGAGAGCGTATCGGGATCGACCGCGGGCGTGGCCTGGCCGCGCTGGTAGCGGACGAAGAGCGCCAGGCGTGCCATGGCCGAGAGCTTGGCCGGCGCGGGCGCGGCAACGGCGATGGGAGCCGCCGGCGCGGGCGCGGCGGGCTTTGGCCCGGCGCCTAGGTTCACGCCCGCGCGGCGCACCTCGTCCCAGGCGGCCGCCTCCGGCACGCCGGCAATTTCCGCCAGGCGCCCCACGAAGTGCGCCTTCTCGATAGGGCTCTCGAGCGCGGCGATCAAGGGCGCCGCCGCCTTCGCCGCCGCAATCGCCTTGTCGTGGGAATCTTTGGCGCCCTTAACGGCATTCGCGATCGCGAACTCGACGACGTGGCGCGCGTCCTTCACGGCGGCCTTCCAGGCTTCGGGCGACTCGAGGATGAGGTCGGCCGGGTCTTTGCCCTCGGGCAGCGCGAGCACCTTCAGCTGCATGCCCTTCGCGAGCGCCATCGGGATCGCCCGCGCCGCGGCCTTCTGCCCCGCCCCGTCGGCGTCGTAGGCGATGACCAGGTTGGGCGTCCAGCGCGCGATCTCGGCGAAGTGGTCTTCGGTGGCGGCGGTGCCCGAGGTCGCGACCGCGCAGGCGTAGCCCGCCTGGTGCGCGAGGACTAGGTCCAGCTGGCCCTCGACCAAGATGCCGAAGCCCAGGCGTCGCATCGCCGCGCGCGCCCACGGCATCCCGAAGAGCGCCTTCGACTTCTTGAACACCTCGGTCTCGGGGCTGTTCATGTACTTCGGCGCCTCGTCGGTTTCGTGGCCGGGCAGGATGCGGCCCGAGAAGCCGATCACCTTCCCTTCCCCGTCCATGATCGGGAACGTGACGCGGCCGCGCAGGCGGTCGTAGCGGCGAACCTGCCCGCTGGCCGGCGCGCCGTTCTGGTCCGGCTTCTTGGTGATGCCGGCGGCCTCGATTTCCTCTTCGGTGAAGCCCGCGAGCTTGCAGGCGTCCTCGGCGAAGCGCCACTCGTCGGGCGCGAAGCCCACGCGGAACTTGGCCACGGTCTCGTCGGTGAGGCCGCGCCTCTCGACGTAGGCCTTAGCCTCGGGAGACGCGAGCAGCGCGCGCTGGTAGGCCGCGCAGGCGGCCTCCAGGCACGCGAGGAGCCGCTCGCGGCGGTCGCGCGGCACGGACGGCGCGCGCATGCCGAGCTCGGCCGGATCGAACTGCACGCCGCCGCGCT
>JBILMG010000038.1:0-7238 GCA_044375695.1 Minisyncoccia bacterium
ATTACCCCGAACCCCGTCCCGCGCCCTAAAAACCGCCGGGGCGCCCTGTGGGCGCCGCGGCTGTTTCGCGTGGGGCGATGGTTGTTGACAAAGAGAGTATTAAATAGTAATACCGTGTCCGACAAGGTTCCCTGAAAATGGATACCCAAACCCAAAATACAAGAAGAAAATGACAGCATCCCCATCAAGCAGCAATGCATCCTCAATCCTCGCTCAGCTTCAGAGTGGAACGCAGCAGGCGGTGAGCCGGCTCTCGGCAGCTACCGGTGCAAGCACCCTCAGCGAGCAGCTCGACGCGCTCCAGCGCGAAAACCTGGAGGCTGGCGCTCTGGCCGATCCTGGTCAGCGTGAGGCTCGCCTCAAAATCATCGAAGCCCGCTTCGCCGACGTACGCAAGGTCATGGAAACGGACACCAACGATGTCGCGGAGGTCAGCCTCAATCTCGGCGCGCTGCTCGAGTCTCTCTCGGACGAGCACGCCGCTTTGGTTCAGCCTAACGATGAAGAGCAGGCGCTCATCGCCGCCGCCGAGCAAGAAGTTGCCGTCGCGGAAGCCGCCACCAAGGAAACCGGCATGTGGGCGAAAGTTCGCGCTGGTGCCCGCAAGGAGGCTCTCGAAACGGCGCAGAAAAAGCTCGCAGAGGTGCGCCAGGAAGTTCACCGTATGGGGCGCAGTCGCCTCATGAAGGCTGATCTCGGCGAGTCTCTGCAGCAGATCATCATGCTCACCAGGCAGGTGACCGATCTCATCGAGCGACGCAAGAAGACCACGGCCGAACAGCTCAGCATCGCCACTGCCCGCCGCGAGGCGACGCAAACCGATGCTCAAGCTGCGTCTGAGGCTCTCGAGCAACTCGAAAAGCTGCTCAAAGATGCGGCCGAAGCCGTTGCTTCCAAGAAGCTCGAGCTCAGTGGCCTTACCGGGGGATCGCCCGCGCACTCCGCTGCGTCCAAAGAGCTTTCTGACCTCGAGGCTGCTGCCCGCACCGCAGAAGGTCAGCGCAACATCGCGCTCGGCACTTTCCGCGAGAAGCAGAAGTTCGCCATCGAGTGGCAGGTGCACGAAGAGACGCAGCGCAAGCTCCTGGACAGCCAGGAACTCTGCACCACGCTCCTCCGCATCGACATCGAGGAACGGACGCGCACCGTTCAGTCGCGTCTCGACGCCGAGAAAGCTTTCTCGGATATCGAGGCCGCGTCCCACCTCAAGAAGGCGGGCGCGAAAATCGACGAACGGAACGTTTCCGCCATGGCTAAAATCACGGCGGCCGTTGGCAACGAAATGGCTGAGACCATCGAAGCCATGCCCGAGCACCTGCAGAAGCTCAACGAGATGCGCGCCGAACAGGCCGAAGCTCTCGAGCAGTTCCGCGCTCGTTTCTCCGCGGCCGTCGAGGCCGTGAAGCTGAGCACTGGACATGACGCGACGAAGACTAATCTGAATCGCGCCAACCTGCAGAAAGCTGCCTAATCCAATCAATCTAGCTACACGGGGAGGGTCAAACCTCCCCGTTTTCTGTAGCTTCAAAAACCAAATAAATGAATCACCCAATATCAACTGACCCAATTGAAGCTTACGCCGCCGCTCTCAGTAGCGCCGGCGATATGGTGCGGCTGGGCACGGAGGACTACCTCGCCTATGAGGCAATTGTCCGCCGCGTGTGCTGGGCCCTTGGGCGCTGGTACGCCGGCACCGACGATGCAGCTCGCCAGGACGAGGTTCAGGCCACCGCGCCACTCATTGCCCGGTTTGCCCGGTCGCTAGATCTCCTGGTTTTCCGCCACAAGCACAGTCGCGCACACGATCTGACGCTCGACTTTCTCGATGGCGGGTTTCCTCACCTCTACTCAATCAGGGAGCTTTCCGGCGATTACCAAATTGCCGCGGCCACTCTGAATGAAGGAGAGACCAGGGCCGACATTCGGGAGCAAATTCTCCACGAGATTTTCGGCAAAGCGCGAGACCCGGTGGAGTTGGTCTGGGCTTTCGCCGAGCGCGTCTACACAAGGCGCCTCTGCGAGGCGGATCAGCCCGTGCCGTTCCTGCCCTTCAGCATGGGGGACCTAACGTGCGAAGGGCCACTGCCTAACGGGCGGACCTCCTACCGCGTCACGTGGGGCTGCTACGATTCGGTGACGAATCTGCCGCACTTCCACCACATGTGCTTCGAGTGGTCCGGCTCTCGGCCTCTCGAAGAAGACGGGACCTTGCTGAAGCTCTTCCACACCACGCTCCGTGCCGAAGGTGGTCGGGTTCCGGTCATAGGGCTCCTGTCCAACATGATCGACCGAGACCTGCCTCAGGTTCACCCTAAGCGGCTGGTCCGTGCCCGTATTGGACCGCTCCGGACCGCGAAATTCTCCCGGGAATCATCGCCGCTTGTCGAGGCGCTCAGGCGTTTCGGCGAAGACGATGATTTTGCCCTCGAGGTTCTCGTCGAAGGTGTCGAGTCCCAGGGTGAGTTTGAAGACAAGCCAAAAACGTTGCTCGAGAGGGTAACGGGCGGGCAAATTCTTCAGCGCCTACTGGTTCGCCGAGATGACCCTGAGTGTGAAAAGGCGCTAGCGTCCTACGTCTACCGTCGCCTGCTTCTGCCGCACTCGGTGCGTCAGTCGCTTGGGAAAGAAGATCCGGCGCTCAGGGGCTTCGAAAACGCAGGTCAAATTCGTACCTTCGACCGAAGGAACGTCTACGTCTCGTAGGCGCGCAAGCATCGAAAAAATAAAACAATGAATAAATCTCCTAATTCTCACGTCCCCATCACAGAAGAAAATATGGCGGAGCAGCTGCCGACGGCCACCAGCCTCATCAAAGAGGCTGTGCCGCCTGCCGTGACTGGTTACACCGGAACGCTCGCGCCTCCCGCCAAAAAAATCACTCTACTCGACTCCGTGTTCGTTCTCGGGGGCAACAACATTCCCCTCGCGGGAACTGCCAACGAGACGCTTCTCGCCGTTCAGAAGGGGATTCAGGTCGGCCTGCACCTGGCCAAGGAATACTCACGTCTCAGCGGTCTCAACGAGCTTGCCGCGCGTAACAGCGCCGCGCAGCTCGGGGCCCGAGAGGCAGAGTTCACGCGACTCAGCACGAACGCCGCGGCAATCGCAGTTTTCGGAGCCGCGAGCTACGCGCTGTGGCACCTAGGCAAGCACCGCGAAGACGAAGTTCGCGCGGTTACCGTCCAGTCGTTCCCGAAAGCCGAGCTTAGCTTGGTCGAACGGGTGAGCGCGCTCAAGACGCTCTCGTGGCACCTCGCCGGCGTGGCTTCTCAGGTTAGCTCCGAGCTGCAGCTGGTCAAGGCATTTCTCCAAGAACTCGACGCGGTTGCGAAAGATATTGTCGCCCGCGTTCCGAACCTTGAAGGGATCGCCACGTTCGAGACGGTTGCCTACCAGCTTGTCGGAACGAGCTTCATCGTGGATGGGTTCGAAATTGCCTCAGCCGGCAGCGGCGTCTCCTCCGAGTTTCGCAAGGTTAGCCTCGATGCAATCGTGGGCAACGCCGAGGCGAAACACGCCGCGAAGCAAACCGCCTACCGGCTCGCGCTCTACGATCCGAAGCTCCGCAAGAATCCGCTCACCGCGCTTGGCGCCATGCCGTTCGTGCGAATGGGTTTCGGGGTTCCGGGTACGGGCAAGAGCATGCAGATTGCCGGCACGGCCACTCTCATCGAGGATCTGTGCCAGCGTCGCGGCATCCCGTTCGTATTCGCGCCGATGCCGAACACGGTCATATCCACCTTCCAGGGTGGCAGCGCCGAGAAGGCAGAAGCCTGGATTCGACAGCACCGGAATCCTGGGGCGATCGTCTACCTCGTCATCGACGACGGCGAATCGAACCTTGAGGACCGTTCCCGTCAGGGGGTGTCCGCTGGGGTTCGAGAGGTGATCGGAGTTTTCCTCCGAGAAACCGAAGGCGCCTCCGCGGTGCCGCTCGGCAACTCGGTCATCGACATCTACACGAACCTTCCCGAACAGCTCGACCCCGCGGTGCTCTCACGAGTCCGCGAGCGCTTCGAGCTCAAGGGCGCCCAAGGTGTTCACGACATTGCTGACCAGATGCACCTCTGGTGGAAGGGGCTCAAGGACCTGTTCCCGGAAGAGCTCAACGGGCTCACCGCGCTCGACGGCTACCAGCTGATGAGCGATCAGCAGCTGGTCTTCAGCGGAAAGAAAAAGACGGCCCGCTACCTCGAGCCTCAGCACGAGATCACGAAGCGCGCGCTTGTGGCCGCCAGGAAGGACGCCCGGCACCCGCTCATGCTGGTGCCAGCTCTCTTCGCTGAGTTTCAGCAAGAGGTGAAGGGGTTGTCCTCGCGCGACTTCCGGAACGTTACCGAGAACGCGGGGATTCGCTTCCTGGACTTCGATGTCCCGTCGACCTGGTTCGACAATCCGACCGAGTTCTTCGACAAGTCCTGGGATGACCGCGTCGGCATGCTCCGGGAACTCTCCCGCGCGTGCTGCGAAGGCCTTCAGCTCCACGAGGTTCTCCTCGAGGAGGCGCTCCGCTACCTGGACGTTCGCGCTCAAATCGCGAACCTGCAGTTCGAGCGAGACGTCAAAGAGTCGGTTCACCGCGGCAAGGTCTACAAGGCGGCTGAGGCAATCTTGGCTGCCGGGTAAGCCGGAATGTCCGGACGGTAAAAACTCAGTGGAGCCTACGGGCTCCACTTTTCTTTTCGCTAATTTCCCGAAGATTGACAAAATCTATTTTTCTTGCTTGGCTAGGGTCAAATAGGTGGGTCGTTGATAAGCGTCCGCCGCAGCTCCGCGAGCCGCCTTGCCAGCAAAGGCCGGACCGGGGAGCTGCGACGGATCAAAACGCGCACAAACAAATACCTATGCGAAATCTACATACCATCACCGAAGCCCAGCGCGGCTTCTACAACGACGCGCTCAAGAAGCTCGGCCTTCCGGCCGTGAGCCTCGATCGCCTGCAGGTTGACTGCATGGGGTGGAGTCCTCAGGTTGCCGAAGCCCTCGCGGGCGAAGGCATTCCCGCGGACTACCTTCGCGTTGGTGGCGTACAGTACGCCATCATCGTGTCGCCCCAGCAAGCGGAGGCACCGGTGCTCATGCCGGCGCATTCCTTCGACGATGCCTGCATTCGTCGGTTTTTCGACGAGGCATCTGACCAGGTGCCGAATCTCACCGAACGTGGGGCGGTCTTGGTCACCATGGCGCGCAACATCGACAACGTAGACTGTGCCCGGGACCTTCAGCAGATCGAGCACATATCGATCGAGGCGTGCGACACCGCTGGCGTCATGGCTGAGGCCAGGGTGCAGCGCGAAGGTGCGGCGGCCATCCGTAAGGATGACGCTGTCGTCCTGGACGATAGCTTCAGAGCTAGGCTCGTCCTGAGCGCTAAACAGTTCGGCGACCTGCGTCACGAAGCGCTGGATATCCCTAAGTTCAGCTTCGGGGACGTCCGCTCCTTCTACACCGCGCTCGTTGCCGGCGGGGCATGGATCTTTCGGGATCTCCCGGCTGGTCGCGTCCTCACCGTTGTTCGCGAGTGCGAGCAGCGCGAGAAGGCTTCGACGCAGTACGTAACCCTGTCGACTCTGGAAGAGCGCCACCAGGTGCTTCTCCGTCTCCACAAGGCTAAACTGCTCGATTATTCTCCGGCTAAGTACCGGGAAGCCTCGGATCGCGCGCGCAGAATGCGCGTCGCTATCCTTGCCGCTGCCGCTCGGGACCACTGCCCAGAAATTGAGCTGGTGAGCCTCGATGAGATTGCGTGGCGCCGCCTGTCAGACCGGCTTGCCGGCAAACTGCCAGAGGCGTACGGATTCCTCGATCGTTTTGCCTCGCTCATTCTCGATAAGGCGAAACGAGACGACGCCGTCAAAATGGCGCGCGACGACGGGCTTCTGCCCTGGCTCGCGGAACCCTCTCAAGAGGTTACCCCGGGTACCGCGGCGGCGTTGAATTCGCTGCTCGCGGCAATTGCGCCGGAAGACGTTCTCCGGCTCAGGCAGTTCGACCGTATTAGCTACCGCCGACTTCGGCACGAATGGCCAGCCACCTACGCGGCTTGGGTCGATCAACAAATTTCTCTAGCCGAAGCAAAGGCCTGAGACTAAACAACGCAAAACAAAATCGAAATCAAAAATCAAATGGATACCCTCATCTCAATTGCAGGCACCTTCGTGGTGTTCGTCCTCATCGCCATGGTCTTCGTCGTCATCGACTTCAAGATCATGGTCCCGTTCTTTGTCTTCCTCCGGCCCAAGGATAACCGTCCTAAGCCAGAAGAGAGCAAAGGGATAACCGCCCGCCAGTCTCCGAAGTGGCAGTTCTGGCTCTCCGTGAGTATTGCGCTCGTTTCGCTGTGGCCTGTTGCCGCTGCGGGAACCCTCGATTTCTTTGCCCGCATCGTTTCGATGTGGGCGGTCTTCCTGGGGGCAAAAAGCGTCGTCTCGTGGTGGGATAACCAAGACAAAATCTTTGGAGCCGTCGGCGAATTCGTCAAAGGGAACCCAGATCCGGTTCGCGAAGCCGTTGCTGCCGGTAGCGCCAAGTTCCAGCAGCTGCGCAGCGAAAAAACCAGCTTGCTAGACCGGGTTCGTGGGTGGGTTGGAAAAATGCTCGTCGGCGCCGGAAAGATCAAACAGGAATTCGGAGATGTCCGTTCTGAGTACGCTCAACCTGAGCAGGCTCCGACCGCTTCCTCCGAGAGCGGCGAGCCGACCCTTCCAGAAGCTCCTGCTGGCAGCTCGCCTCCTGGGGAATTGCCTAAAGAAGAACCCAAGAAACCGGACCCCCGCGAAGCGTTGGGTAAATTCGGTGGTGCTGAAGGCAACAAAAAGACAGAGGGGGGCGAACAGTAATGGATGCCCCCAAAAACCTTGCGCGCGCCTTCACCGGGTGCGCGCATTTTCTCTGGTCCCATCGTCGCCTCGCCCTCGTCGGCCTCTTCCTGGTCTTCGTGATCTGGTTCTTGAGGCCGGTGTGGCACCCGGCGGCGGTTTACGTGTCCAACCACCTGTTCGAATGGGTGGTCGGCGCCGCGGCGCTGCTGTTCATGCTCCACGCCTTCGCGATTCGCCGGTGGTGGCCCAACTTTACCGTTGGCGCCGCCCTCATCGGCGGCTGGATCTTCGTGCTCTACGGCCTCAACGTTTCGCCCTACGACTACGCGTGCCTGTACTCCAGGTACGTGTCCGTCGAGCGGCAGGACATGTCGTCTTTGCCGGAAACAGCCCACGAGCGTGTTCAGCCGCTCAACT
>JBILMG010000039.1:0-7117 GCA_044375695.1 Minisyncoccia bacterium
GGGTGGGGGGGGGGGCCCTTTTTCAAACCGGCGCCGCCCCCCCCCCCGGGGGGCCCCGACGCTCCTTGCGCAAATCGCGCCGAACCTTGGCTAGATAAAGCTCATGTACTGGAGTTCGGTCGCGAAGTCTTCTAGGTCAGACGTGTAGTAATTATTCGGCGTGGTATCTCCCGAGTCTCTCGTCCAGTTAATGCCGGTGAGCTTAACCGCGGTCGAGCCATCGGCGGTGGCCGTGAGCGCTACGCTCAAGGTGAAGGTGCGAGTGACCCCGTCAGAGATTTTGAAAACGTTGACCGTGTCAGCCCCAGCGGAACCAGAGGCGGTCAAAGTTGTGCCCGTCGTCTGGGTAGAGGCGATGGTCGATTCAGACGTAGTGGCCCAGCCAGCGCCGGAACCAGCCACCGAAGGACTCGAAGACGCGATAACCGATTTATCGATGTACACGTCGTCGCCCTCGGCCGTGACCTCGAACTGAATTCGGAAGCTGTAGGCGTCGGCCGATCCAGGTGTCCCAGGATCCGCGGCGAGAACCTGAACGGTCTCGGCGTTCACCAGCTCGACGCCAATACCCGGCACCAGGAGCTCAATGTTGCCCCCAGCCACCTCCCCGGACGAGGTGAACGAGGAGCCGACTACCCCATCGGCACCCACGTGAGCCGTGAGGCTGATACCCTCGGCGTAGTTACCGTCTCGCTGCTTGAAATTCGCCAAGACCGTCGTGGTTGCCCTCCCCCCATTGTTGAGCACGCTGAGACCCAGCCCCTCAAAGGTTACGGTAGTTGTGCCCACAACCGCGTCGGGTGTGGCGGTGGCAATGACCACGCCTCCAACCTCGAGCGAGACCTCCGACACGAGATCAGCGATCGTCGTGGTCGTAGCCTCGGCGACCGAGAGGTCGATCGAAATGGATTCGAGCACGTTGTCGCGGGACGGCGAGCTCAGGCCGAAGCGTAACACCTCTTGATCCTCCGTTTCTTCCCCATCCTCCACATACACAATGCGGTCGTCGTTCTCGCCGCTTTCCTCTCCAATATTGACCGTGTTGGCCGGAAGAGCAGAAGAGCCGGAGGAGCCAGAAGCATGCCGGCCTACGGCCCCTCGACTAGAGCTCTTCTCGCGCGCGCCAGAGCCCGTAGAGTCACCATCGGACGAAGCGTCGTCCGTGTCCGTGTCGGAACCAGAGTCGGAATCCGATTCCCTAGATTCAGTCGAGTCAGATTCTGCCGCCCCGACGTGACCGCGCGTGATTGGCCCGAAGTAGCCGGTGGGCCGAATGCCCCACGCCGCCTGGAACCGGCTGAGCGCACCCTGCGTCAGTGGGCCAAAGTAGCCTTTGGGCACCCCCGCAGGTACGGTGAGAAAACCCTCCGACTCGAGGAAAGTCTGGAGCGTCGCGACGTCATCTCCCACGCTCCCGAACGTGAGGTCGCGAGGGTAGGTCGCCCCGGAAGCGACGGTAGTGGCCAGCGCGAACGCCAGAGCCGAAACAAAAAGGCGAGTGTTGATTTTCATTCGTCGTCAGTCTTGCGACAGGTGATGAGGGTAAAGCCGCCAATCAATCCAATGATACCCCTCGCGTGTAGCCGCGCCAAGCGCCAAACAGTTGCTCTAATTTTTCTGAGCGTACGGCGACTACGCACCCGTCACCTGATCCGGCGTGGTGTCCGGGGCCACCGAAGGGGTCTTCCATACGCGGCGGCGAAGCTCCTGCACGGCCACCTCGAGCTCGGGGTTCTGCATGGCGCGAAGCGCGACGACCCAGGCGGTGAGGCCCGCGAAACCCGCGAGAAGACCGTGCGCCAAAACCGCGACCGCGAACCGGTCATCGAAAAGGCGGTCCGAGAGGCCGAGCGCGATGTAGGCCGCGAGCGCCGCCCAGCCAGAGGCCAGCAATCCCTGCACCGAAGCGCGGCTAAGCCCTGCGCCGCCGAGCGGGTGGCTTCGGCTGATCGAGACGGCGAGCATAACGGCCGCCACGAGCGCGCCCACGGTCGAGGCGAGGCCGAGCGATACCACCTCGGCTCCGTTGACGCCCGAGACGCGGAAAGCCGCGGCGATGTCGGCGAGGACCGCGGGGTGCCCCTTGAGGTAGCCGGGCAGGGTGAGGCCGAGGCCGGCGGTCACGGCCGCGCCGGTAAGGTTGGCCCAGAACGGCCGCCAGGTATTCCCCGCCGCGTAGCTCGCGCGGGCAAACAGCAGCGTCAGCCCCTGCGCCACCGAGGCGAAGACCAGCGCGGCGAGGACCGCGGCGACGAGGCGCGTCTCGTCCCAGCCAAAGTCGCCCGCGCCGAGAATCACGCGCACGATCTGGGCGCGCAGCACCACGAACAGCGCGATGACCGGCAGCGACCAGAAGACGATCTGCCGCGCGGCCTCGGCGAGCTTGCGGCCGAACTCGGCGCGACGGTTAGCCGCGGCGAGCGCCGCCAGAATCGGGAACGCCGCCATCGAGTAGGAGGTGCCGATCAGCGCGAGCGGCACCGACTGCAGGTTCGAGGCCAGCTGGAAAACGGAAATTGAGCCGGTCGCCATGCGCGAGGCCTGCGCCACGAGGACCAAGGTCGCGAGCTGCCCCATGGCGAGCGCAGCCGAGCGAGGCAAAGATTCCCGCACCAGGGCCCAAGCCTCTTTCCAGGGAATGGCGACCGTCGGCACGTAGCCGCCGCCCGCGCCGAGCGCCGCCGGCAAGGTGACCAGCGCGTGGAGCGCGGCGCCGACGAGCACGCCGTAGACGATGCCGGCAACGCCGAACGACGGGTAGAGGAAGCCGACGCCCAGCACGAAGCCGAGGTTGTAGAGAACCGGCGAGAGCGCGTACAGCGCCACCTTGCGGTACGCCTGGGCGACGCTGCCCCAAATCTGCGAGAAGCCGAGCAGTATCGGCGACAGGAGCAGGAGGCGGGTGAGGAACGTCAGCTCTTCGCCGCGTCCGGCCGCGGCGAGCCCCGGCGCGAGCCACGAGGAAATCTGCGGCGTGAACGCGAAGGCGATTGCGGCGACGGCTACCGACACCAACGCGAAGAACGACGCCGCGCCGTTGAGGAAGCGGCGCAGCTCCGGGCGGTCTTCGAGACGCTCGACGACGCGCGGCATGAGGACCGCGGAGGAGACGAGCGAGGTGGTGAGCACGAACGCCAAATCGGGGAGGCGGAACGCGGCGTAGAAGGTATCGAGCTCTACCGAGGGGCCCACGACGCCGGCGATGAGGCGGTCGCGGGCGAGCGCCACGAGCTGCGAGACGAAGGTGAAGGCGGCGAGCGCGTAGGCTGCCTCGTGGAGACCGTTGACCTCGCGGCCGAGGAGGGAAAAAATCTTGCGCACCATGGCGTTAGCACGAATCTACCACGGGCCAACATTTCCACAGTGAAAAACGCGCACCCGCCGGCGCGCCGAACCCGCCTTTCGGCGGGTTTTGGCGTTTTTGGCGGTCGTACCTGTAAGCCGAATTCTGTTTCGGCGGGTTACCCCGCTCTAGCAGCCATTTATCTGGGCCAGAAGTTACCCTCTGGCTCGAGCGACTCTCCCGTATCGCTACGGGCACGGTCTTGCACCCAGGTAAGGATTTTGCCGTTTCACCCGCGGGTCGCCCCGCGATTCAACTGCCCTAAGGCAGTGCCTCCGGCTTTCGCCTCGGGCGTCACTGCTCGCACCTCTCGGATTGCTCCGTGCGGGCGTTACCCGCTACCTTGCTACCGGTTTTACCCGGTGAGAGTTCGGACTTTCCTCTCCGCCCTTTCGGGCAGAGCGGCTGCACGGTACGGCCGCGTATTAAAGTAACACGCAAAAATAGAAAAGTAAAAACAGGCTAGAGCAAATTGAGGCGCTCGCCGGACTGCAGGTTGAGCTGCTCGGCGTAGCCGTCGGGCAAGATGAGGAGGAACGGCGAGCGCGAGGGAGCCTCGGTCACGGAGCCGGCGGCTCGTCCCGCGTTCAGGGTCCTCACCTTGAGGTCGGTATCGAGCCAGGCCAGGTCTGCGCGGCCACCGGAAAGCTGCACCGAGACCGGCTCGTTCTCGAACACCACCAGCGCGACGCTGGCAGATGCCAGGTAGCTCTCCGAGGCGAGGCGCGAGGGGTTGCCGACGGCGGCCGAGGCGATGAGCACCGAAACCCCCTGCTCGGCCAAGGTGCCGTAGCGAACGTCTACCGGCACGGCGTCCTGAAAGAAGGAGTAAAGCTGGCGGACGGTGACGAAACCGATGCCGGTGACGCCCGCGACTAGCAGGAGAATGAAAAGTCGCTGAGCGGTGCTACCGCTGTCCGTGTGCATCGTGGTGGCGCTCGGCGCGGTGGGCGAGGTGGAGGCTGGCCAGGATGACGAGAAATGCCGAGAGCGCGGACGTTGCCATGGAGACGTAGCCGAAAGCCACGTAGTAGGTTTCGGAGCACGAAGCTCCGCCCTCAATCGAGCAGCCGTTCATGATAGCCGCGGCGGCGGGCGGACCGAACTGCAGGTAAATCTGGTACGCGCTCACGACGGCGCCGCAGCTCGCGAACGCGGCGACGTAGGGCGAGATAAGCCGCAGCTCGCGACGAATGTTGGCGATGGCCAAGAGGAGCGCGGTCGGGTAGAGCGCGATGCGCTGCCACCAGCACAGGGCGCAGGGCTCCCAGCCGGCGATTTCCGAGTAGTAGAGCGAGCCGACGACGCCGGCGACCGCGACGGCGAGCGCCGCGTGGTAGCCGTAGCGGCCGAGGCGGCGCACCAGGAAGGCGTCGCGGCCGCTCGCGGCGAAACCCAGGTACGCGAGCAGCGCCAGGTTGACCACGACGGTGCCGTACGAGACGGCCATGTTCACGAAGTCGAGCACGCGAGAATGATACCGCAGGGGGCGGCCGCGCCCAAAGGGCGCGGCCTGTTGATTGACTTTAGCTACCTGCGTAGTAGAAAAAATGCAGAGCGACCAAACCCTTGGCCGCCCTTTCAAACTGAATAAACCAAATACCGAACCAAGAAAATACCTATGTGCTGCTCAGCCCAACCAGCCAGATTCGCGAGAACCCGCATCCTCGTCCACGCCACCCGCCACCCGCAAACGAAGCGAGACATTCACGTCCTCGCCTACCAGAACACGCCGACCAACCTCGCCGCGTCTGGCGGCAACGCGATGATTCTGCACATTCCCTCGGCGCGGCCCATGGACGAAGAGAACTTCGTAGTCGCCGACAGCGCGCCGCGGTTCATGAAGGACATCGCCGAATCGGTGCTGCCTTCCCCACCTGTCACCCGCGGCGGAGAACGCCGCAGCTCGATCCAGTTTGGCGCCAAATCTGCGCCAATTGTCTTCGCCTACGGAGACATTTACACCGTCGTCCTGGCGCAGAGCGTCGAAGGCATCGCCGAGGCGTTGGAAGACGTTCCCCCAAATCGCCGCCCGGAAATCGGCCAGGAGCTCCTGGATTTCTACGGCACGGAGTTCGACGGCTGGACGCTGGCGCTCTGCTGCTTCGACAGCCGCGACGCCAAAGAGGCGCCGCCGGTGACGCTGTGGTTCGAGAGCCTCTTCCCGGATCTGCTCATCGCGCCCGGGATTGATGCCCACGACGGCAAGAAGCCAAACCTCACCAAACCGGTTGCGGTCGATCACGAGATCTTTTTAAGCCACCCCGGCCTGTCACGTGACGCCAAGAAAATTCGCTACAGCGGCTGGGACAGCATGAGCCCCGCGCTCCGCTCTTTCCTGCCAGACAGAGCCGTCGGCAAAGCCTTCGGCGGCCGCATGGAGAACGGCGACTTCGTGCTCGAAGTCGGCCAGCAAAATCGTCCGAGCATCAGCAAGGTGGTCCGCTACAGGCCGAGCGCCTATCCGGCGCCCGCCGTGGCGGCCTAACGACCAGCATTCCTGACGCCGGCTCCTCGCGAGCCGGTTTTTCTATTTCTGATCTTCCGAAGCGGCGGGCGCGAAATCGAGCGAGGCCGAATTCACGCAGAAGCGTTTGCCGGTGGTCTCGCGCGGACCATCATCGAACACATGCCCCAGGTGCGCGCCGCACTTCTTGCAGACGACCTCGGTGCGCTCCATGCCGTACGAGCTGTCGCGAACCTCGCCGACTACGCTTGGGGCTGCCGGCTTATCGAACGACGGCCAACCCGAGCCCGAATCGTACTTGTCATCCGAGTCGAAGAGCGGCTCGCCGCAGACGGCGCAGCGGTAAAGCCCCTTTTCGTGGTGATCGTGGTACTTGCCCGAAAACGGCGCCTCGGTCGCCTTTTCCTGGGTGACGCGGTACGTCTCGGGATCGAGGGCAGATTTGATGTGGTCTGGCACGGGACAATTGTACGCGGCGCATACGGAAAAAAGAAAAGCCAGCTCGCGGGGAGCTGGCGTGAGGTTCGCCTAATCGCGAACCTCGAACAGTGAGCTCACAGACTCGTTGGCGTGAATACGCCAAATTGCGCCGCCGATGATTCCGGCCATGGAGCACTTACGAATCTTCGGGTGCTCGGGCACCAGGACAGTGTCCGTAGTGTAGAGGCACTCGATGGGCGATTCGGTAAGACGGCTGATTCCCTTCGGCAGGAGCGGCGCGTGCGAGACCGCGGCAATCGCGCGCCTGGCGCCACGAGACAAGAACTCACCGGCGGCCGTGGCGAGGGTACCGAAAGTCTCGGTTAGGTCATCGACGAGAAGGACGGTCTTGCCCTCCACGTCGCCGATGACGCTTGTAACCTCCACCTCTTCGGCGTTCAGACGATTCTTTGCGGCGAGGACCATCGGCACCTTGAGGTGCTTCGCCCAGAGGTGCGTATTTTTGATAGCGCCGGTGTCGGGAGAAGCCACGACGAGATTTTCGTACCCAGCGGCACGAATGGCCGGGACGAGCACCGGGAAGGTGTAGAGGTTGTCGACGGGGATGGCTAGCTGGGTGTGGGCGGTTCCTGATGTGATTACAATTTGTTTCGTGGCATATATTTTTTCGTTTTGTGTAGAGGGCTACCTTCGAAAACTGCCATTTAAAAGAGGTTCCGTCAAACATTCCACCCGGCACCCTTCCCCGCCGCTTCTTTTCTGATAAAGTGCCCCCTTGGTGAGGTGGCAGAGTGGTCGAATGCACCTGATTCGAAATCAGGCGTGCTCGCAAGGGTACCGTGGGTTCGAATCCCACCCTCACCGCC
>JBILMG010000008.1:0-25674 GCA_044375695.1 Minisyncoccia bacterium
CGCCACTGACGCGAACGGCAACGTGAGCATCACCTGGCCGTCGACCTTCCGAACCTTGAAGTAGCCTCGGCTGCTCCGAAGGGGGAAGCCGCCCGAAAGGGCGGCTTTTCTCGTAAAAGAAAAGGCCTGCCGCATAGCGGCAGGCTTCAGGCGGCGACTTTGGCTCGGTCCGGCAGCGGCACCGCGTCGATTACGACCGGCCCTTTCGACTCGATACGCTCGATGCTGGCGAGCCCTACGACCCGCAGCAGACGAGCCTCGTGCTTCGGCAGGACATCGGCGGCTCCGGGAGGCAGCTGCGTCCGCCCGAGCGGCGTCTCGCGCGACACACCTTTCTTCCTTTTTTTGATGCGGGCGATTAGCGTCGATGAGATTTTCTCGAAGGCTTTTTTCTCGCCGACGCGGTCGAATAGCATCTCCTCGCGTTCGCCGGTTTGGTATATGACTGGATTGAGCGGGTAGGGCATAGTTTCGGGCCAGTTAGCCCTTCTTTTGGCGGCGCGTCAATGAAGCCGCGGGCCTGTTGCCCGCGGCGAGAAAAACGTACCGCTACTGCTTGCCGAGGTCTAGGTGTTGGTTGATGCGCACCTGCGACACGAACTCCGGGACGTGGGAGACCATAATCATGGCGCCCTCGTACTTGTCGAGCGCCGCGGCGATGACCGGCAGGTGGCGGAAGTTGATGTGGTTGGTTGGCTCGTCGAGGATCAGGAGGCCGGGGCGCTCGAGCACCAGCCGCGCGAAGGCGACCAGGCCCTTCTGGCCCTCCGACAGGCTGCCGATTTTGGCGTGCGCCATTTCGCCGGTGATGAGGAAGCCGCCGGCGACCGCGCGAATCTCCTCGTCGGTCAGATCTTTGGAGACCGAGGAAAGTGACTCGAGCACCGTGTGGTCGAAGTTCAGCGTCGAGAAGTCCTGGCGGTAGTAGCCGACGCGGACGCCTTCCGTAATCTTCGAGCCTTCGGCTTCTCCGGTCGCGATCGCCTCGAGCAGCGTGCTCTTGCCGATGCCGTTCGGCCCCGACAGGAGCAGGTGGTCTTTCTTGCGGAGCTCCACGCTGACGTCGCGCTTCACCGGCTTGTGGTTGCGCAGCACCTTGACCGAGGTGAGCTTGAAGAGCTCGCCCGAGAGGCCGTCCTGCACGGGGATCGTGAACGGGCGAATGGTGCGGTCCTCGCGGCGCACGTCGACCTTCTCCTCCTCGAGGTCTTCCGCCTTCTGGCGCATGCGCTTCGCCACCAGGCGCATCTGGCCGCCCTTGTTGGCGAAGAAGTTCGCCTTGTCCTTGTTGGCCTGAATCTCCTTAGCCAGCTGCGCGTTCTTGCGGTTCTCGCGCTCTACCCGCGCCTTGATCTGCTCTACCACGTCGCGGTAGTCGCCGACGTACTGCTCGATCTTGCGCGTGTGCACGTCTAGGTAAATGACGCCGTCGGTGAAGGCGTTGAGGAAGTCGGCGTCGTGGGAAATTACCAGGCAGGTCTTCTGGTAGCCGATGAGGAAGTTGGTGAGGTGCTCGATGCCGGCGTGATCCAGGTTGTTGGTCGGCTCGTCGAGGAGCAGGAGGTCGGGGTCCTGGATGAGCGCCGAAGCCAGAAGGAGGCGCGCCTGTTGGCCGCCCGAGAACGATTTGACCAGGCGGTCGTGCGGCGCGACCAGGTTAACCACCTCGAGCACAGCGTCGATTTTGGGATCGATGTCGTACACCTTCTTGGGGAAGCACTTCTGGAAGAAGTCGCGCACGGTGAGCTCTCGGTCCTCTCTGGAGATGACCTGCCTGGCGGTCGCGACCGTGAGGCTCTTGTCGACCATGACCTCGCCGGACTCAACCTCGAGCTCGCCGGTGAGCAGCTTGAAGAGGGTGCTCTTGCCCGCGCCGTTCTGGCCCATCAGGGTGAACTTGGCGCCGCGGCGCAGCGAAAAATCTACCTCGTCGAGGATTTGCTTCTTGCCGTACTCGAAAGAGACGGCGTCGAATCGGACTACGGTTTCTCCGCGTGACATGGGGTAGGGAGCTTACGGGGGATTCGGGTAAAAGAAAAGCCGCGCGAGAGATCGGGCGGCTAGTTTGGGCGGACGCTACCGGGGCCAATAGAGGCTGTATCGACCGAGACCGGGCTCTGTTTCGATCAGCGTATCGGTCGGCTCAGGGCCTCTGGCGCAGGCGGTCAGGACGATAACGAAACCCTCGGACATCCTCCTCTGGAGGATGCTCACCGGCAGCTCTATCGAGAGCGTGCAGTCGGCGCTGTTGCACTCGCACAGGCAGGGGAGCGTGGCTTCGGCGCGCGCTCTATTTGCCGCGTCGCTCATTCGGGTTTGACGGCGTAGTTGAACAGCATGTTGGTGTCGAGTGCAAAGACCTTGCGGCTGCCGTCTTCCAGCTCCACCGTGATCTTTGAGTCGTCCCAGACGGCTCGCTTGCTCGTCAGCACGGTCTTGGCCGCAGGTTCGCTGAGGCGAATCTCCCTGAGGACTCCTTCCTCTGTGAACCAGAAATTGCCGGCCATGAGGGTACTGTAGACGCCGACGAACAGCGCGATTCCGATCGCGAAGATCGCGAGCATGCCGAGTAACACTTGGAGGAGGGTGACGCCTTTATTGGCTTTTGGGGATGTGTGGATTTTCATGTGTGCTTGGGTGGCTCTGGAAAGAATTTGCTCCAGAGATTCTCTTTCACGTTAACCCAATTTTTAATAAAGTCAAATTTTGCCGACAGGTCGCGGCGGAATCATAGGCGGCGAAAATATTCGGTCGGTCGAGGAGGTTTCTCGAATTCTTCTTAGCCCAGCAGGTAGGGCAAAAAGATGAACGCGCCGATGGCGAGAGCGGCGAGGGCCGCCAAGAGCACCGCGCCGGCGGCGACGTCTTTGGTGTCGCGGGCGTAGGGGTGGTACTCGGGCGAGGTGAGGTTGATGTCGATTTCGATGGCGGTGTTGATTGCCTCGGCCACGAGGACGAGCCCGGCGGCCAGCGTCAGCATCATCCACTCGATTCGCGTGATACCGAGGCCCGCGCCCGCGGCGACCGCCAAAACCAGAATGCCCACGTGCACCCAGGCGTTGTGCGTGGTTTTCGCAAAGAGCGCCAGGCCGCGGCCGGCGTGCGCGAAGCTCTTGGCGCGTCGCAGCAGCGAGAACTCTTTCGGGGTGTCGATTCGCTGACTTTTTTCCATGGCGAGAATTCTAACCTAAGGGAAAAAGAAAACCGCTTCGGCAGCGGGTTTGATTGACCGTCTCAGAGTTTGGGCATGCCGTGCTCTAGGAGCGGCTCAAAGATTTTTCGCCACTGGTCGAGGGTGCCGAGGACGCCGTTGATTTCGAGGGTTGCTCTGTGAGGGTCTCGGGCGACTTTTTCTTCGTAATGAATCACCACAGACTCGGAGCAGCAGCCGCACTTTACGCGGATGCTCGGCCCCTTCGTGCGGTTTGGAGATACTGTCTTGCCTCGCCGAACGGTAATTCTTAGCGGCTGGAGGGTGCTCTGACCGTCTTCGATTCTGATAATTTTTGGCATGGCGTGTTCTTTTGTTCCCGACGATACTGCGCGTTTAGGGTCGCCGTCGTCAAGTGAAAAAGAAAACCGCGCGCCCTTCGGGCGCGCGGTGAATATTCGGACTCTTACCACATGATTTCGCCAAACTCGACCGGCTTGCCATCTTTGGCCGCGCGTAGCGCCACCTCGATGAAGCGCATGCCGGCGACGCCGTCGCGGAGCGTCGGGTAGCCGTAGTCCACGAAGTCGAAGCTGACCCGGTTCTCTGCTGCGTCTTTCTGCCAGGCTCGCACGTGCCGCTCGAAATTCTGGTAGAGGTGCGAGAAGGCGTCGTGGAAGCCTTCGGGGTGGCCGCCGGGCAGGAACGCGCCCTTCGCCACGTCATCGGGAAGGTTGCCGATGAAGGGATCTGTGGCAGAGGGCAAGGCGCCGCGGTAGTAAGTCACGTGCTGCCCAGTCTTCGTGAAGAGGTGGAACTTCTCAGACTCCTCTTGGTCCCAGATGATTGTCCCGTCTGTGCCGTTGACCTCAATCCGCAGCCCGTTCTTGTGGCCGATCGCCACCTGCGTGGCGGCGACGGTGGCCACGGCACCGTTTGAGAGCGTACAGAAGGTGGTGAAGTTGTCGTCGAGCTGGCGGCCGGGGACAATTGCCCGCACGTCCGCAAACTTGACGGTTTTCACCTCGAGCCCCGTCACGTACCGCAGCTGCATGAGGGCGTGCGTGCCGATGTCTCCGCCGCAGCAGGAGGCACCGGCGGTTTCCGGATTGGTTCGCCACCAGGCCTGCTGGTAGCCGCCGGCATCGGGCATCGTCTCCAGCGGCTCGGCTAGCCACCCTTGGTAGTATGTGGCGTCGACGCGGACAACTCGGCCGATTTTTCCGCTCGTCACAATGTACCGCATCACGCGGCTCATTTCGTGCCCAATGTAGGTGTGGGCGACGCCGACAGGCACGTTCTTGTCCTCTGCGAGCTTGGCCAGCATCTGCGCTTCGGCGAGGTTGAACGTGACCGGCTTCTCGAGGAATACGGGGATATCCGCTTCGATGAACTGTCGCGCCTGCTCGGCGTGGACGTTGTTCGGCGTCACGATGACGGCGTAGTCCGCGGCAACGAGCGAGTCGTCTTTGCCGGCCTGAATCAGCTCGGCGATGCTCGCGTAGGGTTTGATCGGGTAAGGCCAGTTCTCGGCGGCTTCCAGGCCTCTCGCTGGGTCGCGGCTCAGCACGCCGCAGCAGACATCTGCCGTGCTGTTGCCGTGAATGGCGCGCAGGTGCGGGGCCGCGATAAAGGCTCCCGAGCCGCCAATCATGGCGACTCTCAATTTTCTTTGGTTGTTCATGTTCTGTATTTGGTTTGGTTTTCGGTTCAGGTCTCGTCGTCCAAAATGCTCGGGCAATTGGGGAATTTGAATCCGCGGACAGGTTACCTGGGGGCTGGCCGGTGTCAAAGCGAACCGCCAGGCAAAAGAAAAGCCGCCCCGGAACGGGGCGGCTTGGCCTCTGCCTCACATTTTGCGCTTCGCGAGCTCCACGCTCACGTAGCTCGCGTCGCGGCTCTTGGAAACCGCTGTCTGCCGGGTGATCTTTCCGGCGACCGCGAGCTCGATGAGGTGGCCGTCGCGCAGCTGCATGCCGATGCCTTTGCCGCCGCGAATGGCGTCGTCTACGCCGACCGGACGATCTTTCAGTATCGAGGCGCGTATGGGGTCGTTCATGATCATCAGCTCGTAAGCGGCTACGACGCCCTGCTGGTCGGCTGCCTCGCACATCGTCTGAGATTGAACGGCTACCAGCGATCCGGCCAGCTGAACCCGGATGTGGCTCTGCTCGGCTGCGGGGAAGGCGTCCAGGATGTAGTTCACCGTTGCCGCCGCGCTGAGCGTGTGCGTGGTGGCAAGGACAAGATGCCCGGTCTCGGCGGCCCGAATCGCGGTGCGAATGGTTTCCAGGTCGCGCATCTCTCCGATGAGGATGACGTTCGGGTCTGCGCGCAGCACGTCCCTGAGCGCGTCGGCAAAGCTTTCCGCGTCTGTGCCGATTTCTCGCTGGCTCACGATTGACTGGTTCGAGGCGTGAACGTACTCCACGGGATCTTCGAAGGTCATGATGTGCCGCGCCGAGGTGCGGTTCACGTGATCGATTAAACTCGCCAGAGAGGTCGACTTGCCAGAGCCGGTTGGTCCGGTCACCAAGATGAGGCCCTCTCTGCGGTTGCACAGATCCACCAGCGCGCTGGGGAGACCTATCTCTTGCGGCGTCAGTATCCGACTTGGGAGACGGCGTAGCGCGAGGTTGTAGCTTCGCCCCGCCTTGAACATCGCCACCGGGATCGGTCACAACTCTCCTCGCGCCGTCGCGCTCGGAGGTCGCGACGGCGCCTCGCGGCCTCGCGCGACGCTCGGCATCGCTGCGTCTTTCGATCCCTGCCCGCTCGGTGCGCAGGCACCTCGCTCGGGGGAGCACACAGAAAAGAGCGCCCGAAGGCGCTCTTTTCTGTGTGCTCCCGAACCTGGACGCGTTCAGAACTTCGGACTGGGCGAGGCTCGCCCGAGAAATAGAAATGATGAACCCCGCCGTTCGCGCTGTTTAGGCGCTACTAGGCGGGGGAGGTTTTACCCGTTGGTCTGCATTTGGTATCCGACGACCAGTTGGGCGATGAGGCTTTCCATCGCCGTCCCGGGGCGTTTCCCCGAAGGGTGCTGGTGCCAAACCGTGCAGTTTCCGCGAAACTTCATCGTGGATGTCTTTGCCCCTAAGAGGCGAGCGAGGACGCTCGGTACTCTCTCGAGGATGACGTCGTGGTCGAAGTTGTCTGCCGGAACAACACTCTTTACGCTGTATGAGGATAAGAATAAGGACATAGTCGTGTGTATAATAACATACTCACAAACATTGTCAAATATTGGGAAATTGATTCTGCCGTACCCCCGCGTGTCGTTGCCCCTGTCAGCCGCGGCCCGCCTCGCGCCTTGGCGCCGCGCCAAGCATTGCTCAGCAGCTCGGATTTGAACCTTCCGCGGCCTTGCCCCGTAAGCGCCCCAGGGCGCGCCCGCGCCGGGCGGGGCGACGCGCCCTAAGATGGGGGCGGCGGTGGCGGGGAAGCTGGCCGTATTTAGGTAAAAAGAAAACCGCCCGGCTCGGTTGAGCGCGGGGCGGCAGGTCGCGAAGTCACGACGCGGTTCGGGCGAGCTCATCGCTGATGGCGTAGAGACCGACGAGGTCCCCTTTGGCTTTGAAGTCTACGGCCGCGTAGAAGTCGGTGTCGTTTGTGACGAGGGATGAGGTGGCGCCACGGCCGACCTCGCGCCAGGCGCTGATAGCCATCTGCTCGCCGGGCTGGAGCTGAGCTTCAGTTTCGGCTCGCGTCGATTTCAATTCGATCTCGCGACCTTGGGTTATTACGGAGGATGAAGGTCGGATGTAGAGTCCCGCGGGCGGTATATTCGGTTGAGGTTGAACTGACGGGAGAACTATTGAATACGCATCAACGCGTGTCAAATCATGGTTCCAGACTTGGGGCGACCGAACTGGCTCCCCGGTAGGCTCGGTCACGAGTCACTAAGCCAAACGGCACCCAGGGCCCTGCCGTTTGGCCAAGTGCTCGCGACCCCGGCTCGCGGCCGTCGGCGGCCTCCGGCATCGCTGCGCCCTTCGAATCCTACGCGCTCGGTGCGCAGGCACCTCGCTCGGGGGAGCAAAAAGAAAAAGCGCCCGCTTGGGCGCTTTTTCTTTTTGCTCCCCCGGTAGGATTCGAACCTACGACCAATCGCTTAACAGGCGACTGCTCTACCACTGAGCTACAGGGGAATGTGTCGGGCCGGACGTCGGCGATAGTAGCAGCGCGAGGTTGGCTAGGCAACGTCTCCGGGTCGCTTTCCGGTCTGGGGCGTCGGCCTCAAAAAAGAAAACCGGCTCGCCTCACGTGGGTGTGGCGAGCCGGGCAGGTTAGCTTTCCAGGTAGGCGAGCGCTTCCTCGAAGAAAGCGGCGGCGTCCGTGAATTCACAGAGTGTCCACCCGTTCTCTGGGGTGAGGTAGCGGAGCGCCTTGGCGAGCTGCGTCGGCTCTACGCACACCTTGGCACCGTCTGGGCAGGTGATCATCCAGAGGTCGTCGCCGAGCCTGGCGTTAACCTTTTGGAGAAGTCGAACGGCCGGTTCCCGCGAGGAGAACCAGGCGACGATGGGGCGTTGGTCGATGAGTTCAAGGATTTCTGCGTGGCTGCGGCCGGTGACGGCAGGCACCCACTCGATCGGCGTGTTGGGAATGTGCATCTTTATAACATTAAAACAACATATTATATATGTCAAATATACTGACTCGGCGTTAAAATAAGAAGCATGGAACCAGCCTTCGCCCGCGCCGACTTCTCGATTACCAGCCCCGCCTTCGAGCACATGGGGGAGCTGCCGTCCCGGTACACCTGCGACGGCGAAGACATTTCGCCCCCGCTGCAGATTTGGAACGTGCCCGGGAAGACGGTCTCGTTGGCGCTCTTCTGCGAGGATCCCGATGCCCCGAACGGCGTGTGGGATCACTGGGTGCGCTTCAATATCGCGCCCTCCGAGCTCGATATCCCCGAAGGCTCCTTCCCGGGCGAGGGCTCTGGCAAGACCACCGGCACCTCGCTCGGCTGGCAGGGGCCGTGCCCGGCTTCGGGCGAGCACCGCTACATCTTCCGCGTCTACGCGCTCAGCGAACGTATCAATTTGCCGGACGGCGTCACCAAGGCCGATGTCGAGCGCGCTATGGACGGGAAGATTCTGGCCAAGGCGTCTCTAATCGGCACCTACCGCCGCGAGCAGGCGTAAAAAGCTCTCCAGCTTTGTTGCCTTCGTCGCCCCAGCCCTCACCGTACGCCTGTACGTCTCGGCCTGTCGCTCCTCGGCGCCTCGCTGGAAGAGCCTTTTACGCCCGCTCTAAAATTTGGCCATGTACCTGAAAGTCCGCGTTCACCCCGACGCCAAAGAGGAAAAGGTCGCCGAGAAGCCCCACGGCTCGCTCGAGATTTGGACGCGCGCCCCGGCCGAGCGCGGCCTCGCCAACAAGAAGGTGGTCGAAATTGTGCGCGCCCGCGCGGGTGACCCGGCGGGCGGCGTTGCCATCGTTTCGGGGCACCTCTCGCCGTCGAAGATTCTGCGGGTGGGGTGGTGATTCGCGTTCGGTAACTTTTTGCACGGCCTGTCTAGCTCTCGCCGCCGCGGGCAGGAATATAATGTAGGCGTTAGCAGAATAAGCACCCGCTATGAACCAGACGCCCGTGCTCACGATCAAGGCCACGAACATCACCCTCACGCCGGAGATTGCCGCCGCGGTCGACAAGCGCTTCGGGCCCCTCGGGAAGTTCATTCGCCCGAAGGAGGATCAGGAGGTTCGCCTCCAGGTTGAGGTCGGCCGAAGGAACAAGGGCAAGAGCAAGGCCGACGACCTCTTCTTCGCCGAGCTTAACGTGGTCATCGGCGGCGACCGGCACCGCGTGGTGGCCGAAGCTGCCGACCTCTACCAGGCGATCGACGAGGCGAAGGGAGAAATGGCGACGCAGCTCTCGCGCGCCCACGAGCGGGCCAAGGACGAGCACCGCAAGGGCGGCCGCATGGTTAAGGAGGCTATCCGCGAGGCTGCGCCCGAGAACGCCCCAATCGCGAAGAAAATTGTGAAGCCGGTCGCGAAGAAGGCTGCCGCCAAGAAGCTCCCGGCCAAGAAGCCGGTTGCCAAGAAGGCGGCCCCGAAGAAGCCGGCTACGAAGAAGGTCTCGCCGCGCAGCCACCTGCACGGCACCAAGAACACCCGCGGCGCGGGGAACCGTCCGCCGCAGATGCGGCCGGTTGGGAAGGGGAAGAATCGCTAGGTTTTAGGTAATCAAAAGAGCGGCGGCGCCCTTCGGGCGCCGCCGCTCTTTGCGCCGCCGCCTCCGCCTACCGCAAAAAACCGTTCTCGAACGATGCCCAATCCATCGCGCCTTTGCCCTCGGGCACCACTTTCTCGAAAACGCAGCGACTGTTCTCTGCGTCCCATTGGGCGCTCAGAATCTTCACGCGCACCGGCAGGCCGTTCTTGGCGGTAACGACCATGAAGGCGCCCGGCCACGGCGCCATCGCCTGCACGCGCAGAAACTTCTCGCGCTCGGTCGTCGCACTCGAGAGGTCTCCGTCGGCCTTCTGGAGCATCTTGGTGTATGTGGCCGCGGCTTCGTCCTGGGGCGCGGCGACAGCCGAACCTTCCAGCCACTTCGGCAAGATCTCGGCCAAGAGGTCGCCGCCAATCTTTGCCGTCAGGCGCTCTACCTCGGGGCGCGTCGGCCACTCGTCGAACGTTACCGGGGCCGCGGCCACAATCGGGCCGTGGTCCATCTTGGCGTCCATCAGGATAACGGTGACGCCGGTGGCTTTTTCATCGGCCAGCATTGCGGTCTCGATTGGGGTAGCGCCGCGGTGGCGTGGCAAGAGCGACGGGTGCACGTTCAGGCAGCCATTCGCCGGCACATCCAAGACCGCCTGCGGAATAATCTTTCCGTAGGAGGCGACGGCGACGGCGTCCCAGGGTCCCGCGGCCGCAAGCTCGCCCACGAAGGCCGTATCGAGCTTCTCGGGCTGCCGCACCGGCACGCCCTGCCGCTTGGCCCACACCTTGGCGTCCGGCTCGCGCATCTCCATGCCGCGGCCCGCTGGTCGGTCCGGCGCGCACACGATCAAAGACGGCGAAATGCCCGCCGCGCCGAGCCGCTCGAGAACCTCAACCGAAAAGTGGTCCGTGCCGAAAAAGGCGAGTTTCATGGCGCGAGAATACCGCGCCTGCCAGCCGTATCAAAACGAAGGCCTACTTCGCCTCGGGCGACGGGTAGATCGACTTCGCCTCGTCGATGAAGAGGCGCCCGTCCAGGTGGTCGGTCTCGTGCTGGTAGATCTGCGCCAAAAGCCCGGCGCCTTCCGCGACGAAGCCGTTGCCGTGCTCGTCGAAGGCGTGAATGGCGGCGCGGGTCGAGCGGCGGATTTTGCCGTAGCGGCCGGGGACCGACAGGCAGCCTTCCTCGACCAGCTTGCGGTCGCGCGAGCGGCGCAGAATTTCGGGGTTGATGTAGACCATCGCCGGCTCGTTCTTGAAGAGGTCGGCCGCTCGCGGCGCGAGCACGAAGACGCGCTTCTCGACGCCAATCTGCGGCGCCGCGATCGCGATGCCGTCCTCGCGGGTGGCGAGCGCGGCGCGCATGTCCTCAATCAGCTGTAGCAGGGCGGGGGAGCCAAACTCCTTTTCGGCCACAGGCTTTGCGACCGCGCGTAGCGCCGCGTGGCCTTCCTGGACGATGGGCGGGGTCTTTTTCGCCATGGCTATTAACTTACGGCAAGAGCCCGCATCCGGCAACCCTTGAAAAGAAAATCAGGCGGGTGATCCGCCTGGGTACGTTTTTGTGGCTACCACTCTGCGAAGACCGCCTCCCAGTTAACGGAGGCTACCTCCGCTTCGGTAAAAAAGAGGGACGGCGTAATCGCGTGTTCGTGGCGAGCTTCAAAACTGGTATCGGAAGGTGCGCTCATGGCGCGAAGCTACTACAGGATCGCGTCGGTATCCACCTCGAGCGCGACGTCCATCGGCAGCGTCTTGATGGCGCGCACCACCGCCGGATCGGGCCACGGGTCGCGCGGCAGCTTCCAGAGCGCGTGCGCGGCGAAAACGCCCTTCGCGAGCGGATCGCGTCCCGCGTAAATCGAAGGCTCCCGGCCGGGGATGACGTCGGCGCAAATTTCTTTGGCGCGCTTCACCGCCTCGGCCTGGGTCTTGCCGCCGACGGTCGCGCGAATCAGCAGGCCAAACGGCGGGAAGCCGTACTCGCGACGCTCGTCGAGCTCTTCGCGGTAGAAGTCGGCCAAGGTGCCGCGCGCGGCGTGGGCGTAGAGCGTTTCACCCTTCAGGCGCGTCTGGATGAGGACGCGCCGCTTGGCGTGACTGCGCAGGTGCAGGAGCACCGCGAGCACCCGCTCGCGCATGCGGTACTCGGGCACCGCCAGGAGCGCGTCGACCGAGATGATGCCCAGGCACTCGAATTCCTCGCGGGCCAGGTTGGCCGCCATTTCGGTGCCGACCAGGATGCTGCCCGGCGTCGCGTACCACTTCTCGACGGCCTTGCGCGCCGCGGCCGCGGTCGGCGTTACCTCCGCGTCGACCACGAACACCTGCGCGTCTGGCGCTTTGGCCGCGAGCGCCGCGGCTACCGTCTCGGTGCCGAAGCCGAGGCCTTTCAGGCGCCAGCTGCCGCAGCGCGGGCAGCAGTCGTCGGCGGCGCGCGCCGTGCCGCAGGTGCGGCAGCGAACCTCGCTCGACTTCGCGCCCTTGGCCCCGTACAGCGCGAGCGGTCGGTCGCAGCTGCCGCAGGAAATGGTGTGCCCGCAGTCGTCGCAGGTGAGGAGCGGCGCGAGGCCTTTGCGCCCCACGAAAAGGAAAGTTCGCTCGCCACGGCCGCGCGCCTCGTCCAGCATCGCCGACATCTCGATCGAGAACGGCCCGCGCCGCGCCTCCGCTCGCGCCGCGGCCGCGGCGATGTCCTCGCCGGTCTTCACCGGTCCCTCGTCGGCCGCTTTGGCCACCTCGACCACCTCGCACTCGGCGTCCGAGAGCGCGCGCAGGCGTAGGTTGCGGTGCTCCATTATTTCGTGGGCGCGGTACCGCTGCACCGTATCGGCGCGGAGCATCAGGTCGCCTAGGTAGATGGGGCAGCCGAGCGCCTCGGCGTACCGCTCGGCCAGGTGCCGGCAATCGATGATTGGGCGCCGGCGCGTGCGGTAGGCGGGGGAAGACTCGCGCTCGAGCACGATGGCACCCCAGTCTGCGCGCGGCAGCGCCATGAACGCGGGCGTCGCGACCACCACGATCGGCCGGTCCGCGGCTACGGCTTCGGCCCATCGCGAGAGCTGCGCCTTCGCGGAGACCGCGGACGACAGCTCGAAGCACGAACCCTGAATGCCCTTGCCCAAGGATTCGGCGGCGACCCGCGCGTCCTCGGCGGTCGGCACCAGAAACAGCAGCGAGCGGCGGCGGGCCAGCTCCTGCCGCGCGATCGAGCGGTACTCGGCGAAGCGGTCCACGTCGCGGTCCATGACGCAGTACTTGGCCGCCACCCGGTTGCCGCGCGGGGCGATGTCGTCCGCGGCTGCTGCGGGCGGCTTCTCGGAGAGCGCGGCCGGCACGAACGAGGCCAGTACGGCTCCGGCTTCTGCCGCGTGCCAACGCGCCGCTTCCCTCGCCGCGGTAACGAATTCGGGGCGGAAGAACGCGCCGGGCTGCGCCTTACCCAGACGCTTGAGCTGGAAGCCAGACGACTTAATTTCGGCCTTAGCGTCTTCGACCGCCCGCACCGAGACAATTAGACCCCAGACCTTTTTGCGCCGAATATCAATCTTGGCCAGCTGGCCAACGGATACCGGATCGGCCGAGAAGTAGGAGAGCGACTCGATTCGAGCCGTTCGCGAGAGCGGAACTACCTCTACTATTTGCACCTGGCTAGTCAATCACCGCTCGCCCTTGCCGTCGAGGATGATTGACATTTCAGTCAAAAAGACCTACCGTCTGGCAGAAGATTCTGATTCCGAGTGCGCCATCCTCGGGCTCAGGTCCCGGCTTCCGCCGCGGCCTGCCCATGGTGTCCTTCGCTCGTTGTTGGTTGCTGTCTTCGCCCCCCCCCGGATGACCCCGGTGCCCAGATCGGCTTTCTGGCCCAAAAGTCTCCTCTCCCCGGTTCCGCTTGCGGAGCCGGGGATGACTTTTTCTGGCCCGGGCCCGCTGCGCGGGCCCGGGCCTCTCGTGTATAGTGACCGGCACCTATGGGCTTTTTCTCGGCACCCCGCATCGGCATCGATCTCGGCACCGCCAATACCCTGGTTTTCGTGCCGGGCCGCGGCGTGGTGCTCAACGAGCCGTCGGTGGTGGCCGTCTCCGAGCACGACCGCCGCATCCTCGCGGTCGGCGCCGAAGCCAAGGACATGGTCGGCAAGACGCCGGAGTCGATCGTCGCGTACCGCCCGATGGCCAACGGCGTCATCGCCGACTACCGCGTCACCGAGGCGATGCTCGCGTACTTCATCAGGAAGGCGCTCGGCCGCTGGAGCTTCTGGCGTCCCGAGGTGCTGGTCTCGGTGCCCGCGGGCGTGACCTCGACCGAGCGCCGCGCCGTTATCGAGGCTGCCATTAAGGCGGGCGCTAAGAACGCCTTCGTCGTGAAGGAGCCGATTCTCGCCGCAATCGGCGCCGGCATCCCGATTCACGAGGCCAAGGGCCGCATGATCGTCGACATCGGCGGCGGCACCACGGACGTCGCGGTCATCTCGCTCGGCGGCATCGTCTCGTGCGTCTCGGTTAAGTGCGCCGGCAATCGCCTCGACGCCGCGGTGGTCGACTACGTCAAAAAAACTTTCAATCTCGCGATTGGCGACGGCACGGCCGAGCGCATCAAGCAGGAGGTTGGCTCGGCGGTCCTCGTCGAAGATGAGCTCGAGATGACGGTGAAGGGGCGCGACCTGCTGACGGGCCTGCCGCGTTCGGTCACCGTCAAGACCAACGAAATCGTGAAGGCGATTCAGCGCGAGCTCAAGGAGATGATTGGCGCCATCAAGACGGTGCTGCAGGAGACTCCACCCGAGCTCGCCTCGGACATCATCGACACCGGCATCGTGCTCACCGGCGGCAGCTCGCAGCTGCGTAATTTGCCGGAGCTGGTCTTTCGCCGCACCGGCGTGAAGGCGGCGCTCGCGAAAGACGCGCTGTTCTGCGTGGCGAAGGGGACCGGCACGGCGCTCGCGCACCTCGACACCTATAAGCGGTCTGTCGCGGGCAAACGGTAGCCGCCGAGTGCCGGCTGCGTCGAACTTTGCTCGCCCTCGCCGTAGCCTCCGCTACGTCGTCAGGCGGCCAAAGGTTCGCCTCGCTCGGCCCTGACGGCTACGCGGTTCGCGAAACGAAATACGGTATCCAAAAAAAAGAAAAGCGCGCCCGACAATGTCGGGCGCGCCGGCCGCGTTCACCAGCGGCGGCAGCCTGGGCGGCCGCCGCCAAAGTTGATGACCGGCTGCTGCCAAACGGAGTACCCGCAGCCGTTTGGCCGCACGCGGAGCGGCGGCATGGCGAACGGGCTCGGCGCCCCGCAGAAGCCCGGCTGGAAAACCGGCCTCCCGAAGGCGGGCCCGATAGGGCCGCAGAAGCCCGGCTGGAACGCCGGTCGGCACAGCGGCGGCGGGGCGCAGCCGTAAGGAGAGGGCACGATTGCCAGTTCGCAGCTGGTAAGAGCCAGCGCGGCTGTGGCGAGGGTAGTGTAAAGAGCGAGAGTCTTCATCTTTCTTATTCAAACCCCGTTTCTCTAAAAAGTCAAAATGCGGACGGTGGCCCGTGCGCTACAATGTCCTCGTGCGCGAGCTCGAGGAAACCCTAGAAAACAGCGGCGGCATCAGCCACGCCTACATCATCGAGGGTGCCGCGGACGCGTCCGTCGCGGCTGTCTGCGATTTCTGCGAGGGGAAGCTCGGCTGCGCGGTCGCCGGCAACCCCGATTTCGTGGTTTCCCGCTACGACACCCTGCTCGTCGATGACGCGGTCGCGCTGCGCGACCGTCAGTCCATGGTGACGGCCGAGGGCGGCCGTCAGGTAATCGTCGCCTCGTTCAGGAACGCCACGCGCGACGCCCAGAACGCGCTCCTCAAGGTGCTCGAGGAACCTTCCGCCCGCACCCACTTCTTCCTCGTCGTGCCCTACGCCTCGCTCCTTCTGCCGACGGTGCGCTCGCGCGCGGTCCTCATCCGCCTCGGCGGCGACGCCGATCTCACCTTGGCCGGCCCGTGGCGCAAGGGGAACGTCGGCAAGCGTCTCTCGCTCGCCGAGAAACTCGCCAAAGATATCCGCGACGAGAAAAAGACGCGCGCCGACGGGCTCGCGCTCCTCGACGCCCTCGAGCGCTCGCTCGCGCCGGAGGTTTCCGAAAACGCGGCCGCTGCCCGCGGCGTCCGCGCCGTCCTCGCGGCCAAGCGTCGCTGGAACCACCACGGCTCATCGCCCAAGCTCCTCCTCGAATCGGTCGCGCTCGCGCTGCCGTAGCGGTGAAAAAGAAATGCCGCCCTTCGAAGAGGGCGGCTTTGAGGTATTTAAATCTCGGTTGGTGGCCTCGGAATTTCTCGGGCGGGCTCCTCGGGCGTTTCGGGGCTCTCGACCTCTTCGATATCTAGGAAATCGAGGATAGATAGGATGCCGAGCTCGGCAGACTCTCTGAGCGAGCGCGCGGTTTCCTCGTCGATTTCTCGCAGCGTCAGGCGGTACCGCTTGTTGTCGCCGGCCGCGGCCGGTACCCCTGCCAAAACCATCGCCCGATGGTCGCTGATCAGGAAGTGTTCGCCGCTTTCGCTCCGGTGGCTTGTCCAGGTTTCTGGCGCAGCCTGATCTTCTGCGACGACGGCCGCGGCGAGGTACATGCCCGTCACCGCGGCGTGGGCCTTTCCGAGGCTTTCCTGCCGCGCTTTGAGCCAAAGCGTTACGCCAAAGACCGTCGCGATAGTGGCAATAAATAGAATTACTTTTTTCATTATTTTTAGATCTTACTAATAATTCATACAATAAATATGCCTATTAAGTCAATTAATTGCCACCCGCGCGGCGTAGAGTTTTCCGGTATACTCGCCGCATAACAAAACCGCATGGCTTACGACTTCAAACCGTTCGACGCCCGCCTCGCCGAGGTCAAAGACTGGCTCGCCAAAGAGCTCGCCACCATTCGCACCGGCCGCGCTAACGCCGCCATCCTCGACGGTGTCCTGGTCGAAAACTACGGTGCCAAGGCCCCGATCAACCAGGTCGCGTCCGTCTCGGCCGAAGACCCGCGCACGCTCAAGGTGGCGCCGTGGGACACGTCCGTCGTGAAGGCAATCGAGAAGGGCATCACCGACGCCGACCTCGGCCTGTCGGTCGTCTCGGACGGCCGCGTGCTGCGCGTCATCTTCCCGGAGCTCACCGCCGAGCGCCGCGAGATGCTCATCAAGCAGGCCGGCAAGAAGCTCGAGGAGGCCCGCGTCTCGCTGCGCAAGGAGCGCGAGGCCTGCTGGGACGCCATTCAGATGAAAGAGAAGGAGGGCGGCATGTCCGAGGACGACAAGTTCCGCGCCAAAGAAGACATGCAGAAAAAAGTCGATGCCGCGAATGCTTCTATGGACGCGGCCCTCGAGGCGAAAGAGGCGGAAGTGAGGGGGTAGAGAAAAAGTAGAGAAAAAGAAAAGAAAAAGAAAAGGGCCTCGCGCGTTGCGCGAGGCCCTACGTTTGTTGGCTACCCGACTCAGTTGTCGAGCGCGAGATCTTGCTCGCGCTGGTCATTTAGCCACACCCACACCCAGCCGGTGGGGGGTTCACCCTCTTCGATCGTGACGCGCACGTTGTGCGCGTTGTGCGCGCGCACTCTCTCGGACACGCGACACTCTGCCATCTCGCGTGATTCCCCAGCGGCGAATGTTTCGGCAAGTTCGTCGCGGACGCTCTTGCGAATCATTCCGCTGGGGGAGGGGTAGGCGACCCCCGGAACCGCGCCGGTCGGCACGCGGTCGTACCGGACGATTGCGGTCCAGAAGCGTCCAGACTTCGGTTCCCGACAACCTTGCCGGAACGAATCGCGGACGGATTGCCGCATGATCGGACAGGAGACGACCGTTTCGCCTGGGGCGACGTAGCGCGCCATGCCACCCCTTTCCGCTACGACCCAGGGGGTAGAGGCGGAGGCGATGACCATAGATGGCAACGTCATGACGAAGCCCAAGGCCGCGACCGTGCCGGAAACCCGACTGAGCCTAGACCAACGGTCGCAATCTGCGACGATGAAGGCAATTACGCCGACGAAGAACGCCACAAAGCCGACGAGGGAGAACTCCGCGCTGGCGAGGATGGCGATAGCTGACTGGACTAACTGTTTGTATTCAATGATCGTATTCATCTATTCAAATATACTATATTTATATAAATAAGTCAAATAAGACCCACTGCCTGGATTCTGGCCGTGATAAACTCAAAGACGCATGACCGTCCTCATCTTCGTCCTCCTCATCTCGGTCCTCGTGTTCCTGCACGAGCTCGGCCACTTCGTCGTGGCGCGTCGCTCGGGCGTGCGCGTAGACGAGTTCGGCATCGGCTTCCCGCCGCGCCTGTTCTCGTGGAAGCGAAACGGCGTGGTCTACTCGCTCAACCTGCTCCCGCTCGGCGGCTTCGTGCGCATTCACGGCGAGAACGGCGAGGGCGCCTCGGATCCCGACGGCTTCGAGTCGAAGCGCGCCCGTACCCGTGCGGCCATTCTTGGCGCCGGCGTCGCCATGAACTGGGCAACAGCCTTTCTCGCCATGGTCGTCGCGCTCTCAATCGGCCTCGAGGCGTCGCCCGACTCCAGCGTCGGCCAGTGGGTGGAGAATCCGCGCGCGGTGGTGGCCGGCGTCGAAGCTGGCTCGCCGGCCGCGCTCGCCGGCATTCCGCCTGGCGCCATCATTCTGGTTGCCGAGCAGGGGAGCCGCCGCGCGGACATTGCCCGCGCCGACGAATTCATCGCCTTCACCGCCGCCTCCGCCACGTCTTCTCCGGTCACCGTTCGCTACCTCCCGAACGCCGATGACGATTTCCTGGCGGCGCGGCAGGTTTCGGTGACGCCGGTGTGGCGTGAGTCGCTCGGCCGTCCGGTGGTGGGCCTCACGGTCGTCGATTCTGGCTTGGCGCGTTTGCCGATTGGCGCCGCGATTGTCGAAGCCGGCGCCTACACCGTCGACCTCACCGCGCACGTTGCCGCCTCGCTCTGGAATTTGGCCGCCGACGCGCTGCGCAGCCGTGCTGACATCGCCGAGCTCTCTGGTCCGGTCGGCATCGCCATCCTCGCCCGCGAGGCCTCCGACGTTGGCTTTTCGCAGCTGCTCGCCTTCGCGGCCGCTATCTCGGTGAACCTCGCCGTGCTCAACCTGCTCCCGCTCCCGGCGCTCGACGGCGGACGTCTGGCAATGATTGCCGTCGAGAAAGTCACCCGTCGCAAGCTCTCGGCTAAGTGGGTCGGCTGGATTAACCTGGGCGGCCTTGCCCTCCTTCTCGCGCTCATGGCCGCGGTCACGGTCTCCGACATCGTGAAGCTGTTCTAGCTGGAAGCCCCGCGCAAGGTAAAAGAAAACGTCTCCGGCTAAGTTGCCGGAGACGGTTGCGCGTTAGGACAGAGGTCGTTTTTCAAATTCTTCCGCGTCTGGCGAAAGACGGCGGCTACCAAAAAGATTCCAGAGTAGAACGCCGCGGCGCCCATGACAACTCCGTAGCGTAGGCCTCTCATCACATCGGCAACCTCGGGACGGACGTCTTCGATAGTTACGGCGACGAGGAAGGCGAGGAGCATCGTGGGCACCAGGGCGTTTTCGACCCTCGGCCCTTTGCGAAATTCCCACTCCGGATCAGACGCCGCCCTGGTTGCGACGGCCGCAAGAAACACTAGCCCGATGGCGGTTGCGCCAATCATGGCCGCTGCGGCCGGCATGGTAATCGGCGGGGCGTTCGTGGCGAGAGACGGTCCTCGCATTGCTTCTCCGGCGTTACCGGGGTCGGCGAGCGCGGAGGCGGCGAGAACTAGGAAGAAGAATGCATTGAGAATAAGGAGCTTCATAGGTAAATTACTTTAATATATTAATTGTATTTGTCAAGTAAATGGAAAAAAGAAAAGCGCGGGCCTTTTGGCCCGCGCTCAGTTTTTCAGTGACCGTGCCGGTCTGGGTCGCTGGACGGTATTACCAGCCGCATCCAGCCGGTGAGGACGCCGATTGCGCCCGCGCCGCCAAAGCCGATCAGGGTCGGCCCGGCCCACTCGCCCCAGGTTTCTACCCGGAAGATCGCGGCCGCGGCCACGGCCGCGACGATAGACGGAATCGAGACCCGCGCGACCGTTTCGAGGAGCGACTTGCCGCGGGCGCCGAAGCACCAGAGGAAAAGTCCCGCCTGAACCGACACGCCGACGATTCCCCAGAGGGTTTGGGCGAGGTCAGGGCTCACAGCGCGCCCCTCCTGGTCAGCTTTTTCCGGCGCGTGCGTCGATTGCCGAGCACGTCGCCTCGCCACCACCTGGCGAAAGCCAGAGCGGCGGCTTCGATGACGGCGAAGCCGCCAACGGGGAGGATGTAGAACCAAACCCCGCGAATGGCTCCTCCGACGAAGCAGATTGCCTCGCCGGTGGTCGAGTCGCCGGACGGGTTCATCGAGATGAACATCCAGGCGATTCCGCCGAGCATAATCCACACCGGCGCGCCGATGGCGAGCAGCGGGTGCGGCCATCGGCCGTAGATGAGGCGGAATGCTATTACGAGAATCGCCGCGAAGGCCGGGGCGAAAACCCCGTAGCTTTGGGCGTTCATTTCCGACAGAGTCGGACTGTTTATTGGGTAGTTAGAAGGGTCCATGGCTTACTATGCTAATACAAAAATACAGAAAAGTCAAATATAGCAACCTATTTTTCACGTCGCCTGGCTTTTTCTGGTAAGCTCATCGCACCTATGAGGCAATCCCAGCTTTTCTCTAAGACCCGGCGTGAGGCTCCGCAGGACGAGGTTTCCAAGAACGCCCGGCTCCTGGTGCGCGCCGGCTTCGTGAAGAAGGCGGTGGCTGGCGCCTACGAGTGGCTGCCGCTGGGCCTGCGCGTCCTCGAGAACGCGGCCAAAATCGTGCGCGAGGAGATGTCAGCCGCCGGCGGCCAAGAGCTGCGTCTCACCGCGCTCCAGGATCCCGAGCTCTGGAAAGAGACCAACCGCTGGGACGACGCCGTCGTCGACAACTGGTTCAAGACCGCGCTCAAGAGCGGGGGAGAGCTAGGCCTCGGCTTCTCGCACGAGGAACCCCTGGTCGCGATGCTGCGCGAGCACGTCTCGTCGTACCGCGACCTGCCGTTCTCCGTTTTCCAGATTCAGACCAAGTTCAGGAACGAGCTGCGCGCCAAGTCGGGCGTCTTGCGCGGCCGCGAGTTCCTGATGAAGGACGCGTACTCGTTCGCCGCGAAACCCGAGCAGCACCGCGAAATGTACGAGCGCTACGCGGAGGCCTACTCGCGCGTCTTCGCCCGCGCCGGCGTGGGCGAGCGCACTTACCGCACCAAGGCATCCGGTGGCGTCTTTTCCGGCGACCTCTCCGAAGAGTTCCAGACCGAGTGCGCCGCGGGCGAGGACACCGTCTTCGTTTCCGCTGACGGCAAGTTCGCCATTAACGAGGAGGTGGCCACCGAGGAAAATCTCGCCAAGTTCGGCGTTTCTCGCGCCGACCTCTCGCCGAAGACCTGCGTCGAGGTGGGAAACATCTTCCACCTGGGCGCGAAGTTTTCAGAGCCGCTCAACCTGGTCTTCGCGAACGAGACCGGCGAGCGCGTCCCGGTAACCATGGGCTGCTACGGCATCGGCGTCTCCCGCCTGGTTGGCGCTGTGGTTGAGGCGCTCGGCGAAGAAAATTCTATGGTGTGGCCCGAGGAGCTCGCCCCCTTCAAGGTGCACCTGGTGGCGCTCGGCGTCGATGACGCCGTGTCGTCTGCTGCCCGCGACGTCTACGATCGCCTGCTCGCCCGTAACGTTGAAGCCCTCTGGGACGATCGCGACCTGCCCGCCGGCCAGAAGCTCGCCGACGCCGACCTCATCGGCTGCCCGGCCCGCGTGGTGATCGGCCGCCGCTCGCTCGAGCGCGGCGTCGCCGAAGTTGTCGATCGCCGCACCGGCGAATCGCGCGAGGTACCCCTCGCCGAGGTCACGACCTCGCTGCCTTTCTAGTAAGCACCATGCGCGCCCCCAAGATTTTCGAGCGCTGGCTCGCCGGACGATTCCCGAGCTTCAAGAACGATATCGGCATCGATCTCGGCACCGCCAACACCCTGGTCTACGTGCCCGGCAAGGGCGTCATCATCGACGAGCCGTCCGTGGTCGCCGTGAACCAGAAGACCGGCCGCGTCGTCGCCGTCGGCCAGGAGGCTAAGCGCATGCTCGGCCGCACGCCGGGCCACCTCGCCGCGGTGCGCCCGCTGGTCGACGGCGTCATTTCCGACTTCGAAATCGCCGAGGAAATGCTCGCCTACCTCCTCGGCAAAGCCGAGCGCGGCCGCCGCAGCGCGATCGGCCCGCGCGTCGTCGTCGGCGTGCCCTCCGGCGTCACCAACGTCGAGACCCGCGCCGTTTTCGATGCCACCATTAACGCTGGCGCCCGCGAGGTCTACATCGTCGAAGAGCCGATGGCCGCGGCGATCGGCGTGAAGCTGCCCGTAAAAGAGCCTGTCGGCTCGATGATTATCGATATCGGCGGCGGCACCACCGACATCGCGGTTATTTCCCTCGGCGGCGTGGTCCGATCGCGCAACCTCAAAATTGCCGGCGACCGCTTCAACGCGGACATCACCGCCTACATCCGCAACGAGTTCAAAATTCTCATCGGCGAGCGCACGGCCGAGGACGTGAAGATTGCGGTCGGCGCGGTCTTGCCGGGCGACGAGCCGCTCGAGACGACCGTCCGCGGCCGCGACCTGGTTTCGGGCTTGCCGCGCGAGGTGGTCGTCACCGACGCCGACATTCGCGAGGCGCTCGCGCAGTCCGTCGAGACCCTGGTCGAGACCGCCAAGCAGGTGCTCGAGGTGACCCCGCCGGAAATTGTCGCCGACATCATGAAGCGCGGCGTCTGGCTCACCGGCGGCGGCGCGCTCCTGCGCGGCCTCGACCGCATGCTGGCGGCGGCCCTCGAGCTGCCGGTGTTCGTGGCTCCCGAGCCGCTCTCGGCGGTGGCCCGCGGCGCCGGCGCTATCCTCGAGAACCTCGAGAGCTACCGGGACATTCTCGTCTCGCACGGCGCCGACGGCGATCGCTAGCTCATGGCGCTGATTCCGCTCCACGAACGATCTCGGCGCCGGGGGATTCGCCGCGGCGTCCTCCTCCTTGTTTTGGCCGCGTCGGCCGCGCTTCTCGCGCCGTTCGCCCGCGCGCTCGGCGTCGTCGGCGGCCCGCTCTTCTCCCTCGAGCGCGCGGCCTCTTCTGCCGTCGCCCCGCTCGCCGACTACTTCGCCGGCAAGCGCGCGCTCGCCGAAGAGAACGCGGCGCTGCGGGAGTCGGTCGAGCGCCTGCACGTGGCGGCGCTCGAGCGTGACGCGCTCACCGCGGAGCGTGACGCGCTCCTCCGCGAGCTGCGCGCGCCGGCGCGCGACGAGGCCGCCGTTGTGGCCGAAATTTTGGTGCGGCCGCCGCAGGTCGCCTTCGATTCTCTCGTGCTCGGCGCGGGGTCTCGGGAGGGCGTGGCGACCGGCGACGCCGTGCTCTCGCAGGGTGTGCCCGTAGGGGTCGTCGTCAGCGCGGACGCCGCCCGTTCGGTGGCGAGCCTGTTCTCGGCTCCGGGCTCGCGCCTCTCGGTCTCCGTCGGCGGCGTCGCGGCTGAGTCTGTCGGCCGCGGCGACGGCCGATACGCGGTCGAAATGCCCGCCGCGCTCGCCCCCGCGACCGGCACGCCCGTCCTCTCGATCGCGCACCGCTCGGCGCCTATCGGCTACGTGACCGCCGTTTCTCCTGGCGAGGGCGAGGCTACGGTCGAGGCAGAGGTGTCCCTTCCGGTCAATCTGACCGTGGCCCGCTACCTCACCATTCTCCCGAGCCTTCGGGGGGAGTAGAATCCGGCGGATGCGCCGCGCCGCCTTCGCCATCGCCGTCTTTGCCTCGTCGCTCCTCGCGCCGTGGCCGCTCACGCTAGCCCTCGCGGCGATTGGCGCCGCAATCTGGCCGGCCTACGTCGAGGGGGCGGCCGCGTTCGCCTTGGTCGAGGGCGCGGCGCTAGCCGATCGCGACGGCGTCGCCTGGCTGCCGCTCACGGCCGCGGCGCTCGCGCTCGCCGGCGTCGCCGAAATTGCGCGGCCGCTCCTCTCGCGGGGCGACCGCAGCACCGTCTAGCATGGGCAGACTATTCGGCGGCGCGGCGCGGCGCGCCAGGCGGGAGGCGAACATTGGCCTCGATCCCGACGAGGTAATTCTCGACGCCGAGAACCTCGCCGGCTACGACGCGTCGCGGCCGGAAGGCCGGCTCGAGCGGCCGATTTCTCGTTCGGCGCTGGTTGCCCTGGGCGCCCTCGTCGTTCTCTTCGTCGTCGGCTTTTCCGGGCGGCTCTGGTACCTCCAGGTTGTCCGCGGCGAAGCTTTCTCCATTCGCGCCGAATCTAACCGCCTGCGCGAGGAAATCGCCTTCGCCGACCGCGGCGCCATTTACGACCGTAACGGCGTGCCGCTCGCCATATCCGAGCCGCCCACCTCTGATCGTCCCTGGCCGCGCCGCTCGTACATCGACGCCCCGGGCTTCGGGGCGCTCCTCGGCTACGTCAGCTACCCCAAGCGCGACGCGGCGGGCAACTACACGGAAACAGAAACCCGCGGCGTCGCCGGCATTGAGCGCACCTACGACAGCGCGCTCTCCGGCGAGAACGGCGCCCGCCTGGTAGAGGTGGACGCGCGCGGCGAAATTGTCGCCGACGGCGCCCTGCGCCCGGCGACGCACGGCGACTCGGTGACGCTCTCGATCGATTCGCGCCTGCAGGGAACCCTGGCCGACGCGCTCTCCAAAATCGTCGAGGAGCGCGGTTTCGTGGGCGGCGCCGCGGGCGTGATGGACCTGCGCACGGGAGAGGTGCTCGCCATGGCGAGCTACCCCGAGTTCGATCCGGAGACCATGTCGGACGGCGACGACGATGACGCTATTCAGGGTTGGCTCGACAACGAGCGGCGCCCGTTCCTCAACCGCTTCTCGCAAGGCGTCTTCACGCCGGGCTCTATCGTGAAGCCGTTCTTCGCGCTCGCGGCCCTCACCGAAGGCACCGTCACGCCGGGGGTCACGGTCTACTCCGACGGAAAAATGGAGGTGCCGAACCCGTACAACCCAGACCACCCCTCGATTTTCACCGACTGGAAGGCGCACGGCACGGTCGACATGCGCCAGGCGATCGCGGTCTCGTCGAACATTTACTTCTACACAATCGGCGGCGGCAACGGCGGCCAGGAAGGTCTCGGCATCGCACGCCTAGAAGATTACGCCCGACGCTTCGGCTTCGGCGAGCCGATCCAGGACCTCGCGCTCCAGGGGCCGTCCGGTACGGTGCCTAGCCCGACGTGGAAAGAGGAAAATTTCCCCGGCGACCAGTGGCGCCTCGGCGATACCTACTTCACCTCGATTGGCCAGTACGGGTTTCAGTCGAGCCCCGCGCAGGCGCTACGCGCGGTCTCGGCGATCGCCACCGGCGGCACCCTGGTCGAGCCGACGCTCGCGCTCCGCGCCGAGGGAGAGGTCCCCGAATTCCCGAAGGTCGAGGGGGTTCTGGCCGAGAGCTACGAAGTTGCCCGCGAGGGCATGCGCCGGGCGGTGACCGACGGAACGGCTAGAGCGCTCGACGTCTTCGATGTTGAAATCGCCGCCAAGACCGGCACCGCCGAAGTCGGCACCGTGAAGGCCAAGGTCAACTCGTGGGTCATCGGCTTCTGGCCGTACGAGGAGCCGCGGTACGTTTTCGTGACCCTCCTCGAGCACGGCGACCGCACCAACCTCTTCGGCGCCTCTCCCGGTACCCGCGTTTTCTTCGAGTGGGTGGCCAAGAATGCGCCCGAGTACCTCGGCGACCGCTAGAATTGCCTTGCGTGGTCGGATTTTAATAAGCCTTTGACACCCCCTCCGTACCCGCGTACACTCCGCCCATTCCTAAAAGACCAAGCAAAATGGCCATCAAAAAGGAGCTCATGACCCGCGAAACCTTCGAATCCCTCGAGCGAGAGCTCAAGGAGCTGGTTTCTGTACGCCGCAAAGAAGTGGCCGCGGCTCTCGAGTCTGCCAAGTCCCAGGGCGATCTCTCCGAGAACGCCGAGTACCACGAGGCCCGCGAAGAGCAGGCGATGGTCGAGCACCGCATCGGCGTCATCGAAGAGATGCTCAAGAACGCCGAGATCGTCTCTCGCCACTCGGGCGACGTAGTCGAGGTGGGCGCGACCGTCACCGTGAAGAAGCCGGACGGCGCTAAGGTTACCTACACCCTCGTCGGCGCCGAAGAGGCTGACGTCACCGCCGGCAAGATTTCCTACCAGTCGCCGCTCGGCCAGGCGCTGATGGGCAAGAAGAAGGGGGAGTGCGCGAACGTCAACACCCCTCGCGGTGAAGTCTGCTACGACGTGATCGAAATTAAG